>CAYRBQ010000102.1:0-9669 GCA_964422305.1 uncultured Reyranella sp.
CGGCTATCGCATTCCCTTCGTCACCGGCTGGGGCTCGACCGAGACCGCGCCGACGGCGACCAGCGTTCACTGGGCGTCGGATAGGGTCGGCCTGGTCGGGCTGCCGTATCCCGGTGTCAGTCTCAAGATGGTGCCGACCGGCGAAGCAGGACGCTACGAGCTGCGCCTCAAGAGCGTGATCGTGACGCCGGGCTACCACAAGCAGCCCGAGCTCACGGCCCAGATGTTCGACGAGGAGGGCTACTACCGGATCGGCGACGCCGGCCGCTTCGTCGACCCGCAGGATCCCAGCCAGGGCCTGATCTTCGACGGCCGTGTCGTCGAGGACTTCAAGCTCACGACCGGCACCTTCGTGCTGGTGGGCACGCTCCGTACGACGGCGATCGCGGCGGCAACGCCGGTGCTGCAGGACGCCGTGGTCTGCGGCCAGGACCGCGACTATGTCGGCCTGCTGGGTTTCCCCAATATCGCGGCCTGCCGGCGTCTGGCCGACGACGAGGGCGCGAAGTTGAAGCTCACCGAGCTGCTGGCGCACCCGGCCGTGGTCGGCGCCGTGCAGACGGGACTCGCGAGGATGAACGCCGAGAGCCGCGGCTCCTCGATGCGCGTCAGGCGCGTGCTCCTGATGGAGGAGCCGCCGCAGGTCGACGACCACGAGATCACCGACAAGGGCTACATCAACCAGCGCGCCACGCTGGAGCGCCGCAAGACGCTGGTCGAGAAGCTCTATGCCGGCGGCGACGGCGTCATCGAGATCGCCTAGCGCGCGAACTCGACGATCGACAGGTCGAGCGGCAGCACGTTGCGGAAGTGCTGCGGCGGGACGAGCGGCGTCAGCTCCATCGGCTTGCCGGTCGCCTCGGCCGCGTCGAGATCGGCCGTGCCGGCATGGTCGATCGCGGTGATGGTGAAGGACTCGAAGACGTAGGGGATGCCGTTGGAGAGCAGCGGCGAGGGCCCGTCCATCACGTGCAGGTGGAGGTGCGGAGCCTGGCTGTTGCCGGTGTTGCCGACCTTGCCGATGATGTCGCCGCGCTTCACCGGCGCGCCGGCCGCGACGAGCACGCTGCCCGGCTGCAGGTGGGCGTAGAGCACGTAGACGCCGCCGATATCGAGCACGATGAAGTTCCCGTCGGCCTCCCCGATCGGCAGGTTCGCGGGCAGCGCACCCGGGATCTGCTCGGGCAGGTCGTTGCGCGAGGCGATCACCGTGCCGTCGGCCACCGCCAGCACCTCGCGACCGTAGATCACGTAGCTTTCGGGCGCGTGCTTGTCGCCCTTGAACAGACGGTTCTCCGCGTCGACCTGCTCCCAGTCGATGGCGAAGCGCTGGGCGAGCGTGAAGCGGCCGTTGAGCGGCAGCAGGGCGCGGACATGGCGGACCGTGTCGCAGCAGCCGTCGGCCGCGACATAGCCCTTGCCGATCAGCGGCGGTCCCAGAACGACGGGCGGCGCGCGCTCGACGTCGGTCTCGGCCACCGTCTCCACCACGTCGATCGGATTGGGCAGCAGCAGCCGCAGCGTGAGGCGATGGACGAGCAGCGGAGGTGGCGGCCGCTCGGCATCGAGCGCGACATGCAGGAAGATCACGGCGATCTGGCCGGCGCCGAGGTCGGCCGACTCCGCGCCACGGCGGCCGCCGATCGACAGGCGCTTGCCGATCTCCTCGCGCTCCAGGGTGAGCAACGGCGTCTGGGTGCGCGCATCGAGCACCTCGATCTTCGAGAACTCGGCGACGGCGGGCGAGGCGTTGGCGAGGCCGAGCTCGTAGACGAGATGGATCTTGCCGTCCGATCCCTGCACCGCCTGCGGCGGATAGAGCGTGTCGGCGACCACCGGCGTCAGGACCGGGTCGGGCGGCGGCGACTGGGCCGCGGCGGGAAACGCAGCGACGAGCAAGGCGAGGAAGAGAGCGAACTTCATCGGTGCGAAACGCTAGGCTTGCTACGGAGGCCGTGCAACACCACGATGACGACGGAAGGTGATATCGGCATGATACGGCTGGCGAACAAGGTGGCGATCGTCACGGGCGGCGCGAGCGGCATGGGCCGCGCGACCGTCATGCGCTTCCTCGCCGATGGCGCGAAAGTGCTGGTGGCCGACCTCAACGAAGCCAACGGCGCGGAGACGCTGGCCATCGCCAAGGCGCAGGGCCACGGCGCCAATGTCGGCTTCGTGCGCTGCGATGTCGCCAAGGAGAGCGACGTCGCCGCCATGATCGCGGAGGCCGAGAGCCATTTCGGCCGGCTCGACATCGCCTATCTCAATGCCGGCGTCGGCGGCGCCTTCGGGCCGATCGCGGAGACCAGCGTCGAGGACTGGGACTACACCTTCGCCGTGCTGACGCGCTCGGTGTTCCTCGGCATGAAGCACGCCTCGCTCGCCATGAAGAAGCATGGAAACGGCGGCGTCATCCTGGTGACGGCCTCGATCGCCGGCATGGTGGGCGGCGGCGGCAGCCACGCCTATTCGGCCGCCAAGGCCGCCTGCATCAGCCTGATCGAGAACGTCGCGGCCGAGCTGGGGCCGGATCGCATCCGCGTGGTCGGCATCGCACCCGGCGTGATCTCGACGCCGCTGGTCCATCGCGGCCGGCCCGAGAAGTTCGAGAAGCAGTTCGGCCAGCAGCCCTGGCCGGACCGCGGCGCACCCGAGCACGTCGCCGACGTCGCGTCCTTCCTCGCGTCCGACGACGCACGTTTCATCACCGGCGAGACGGTGAAGGTGGATGGCGGCCTGCTCGCCCAGGGCGTCGCGCTCTGGGGCACGGGCAGCGACAACATCTTCATGAAGAGCGCCGGCGTCAATCGCGGCACGACCGGCGAGGCCATGGTCGTGCGCCACCTGCAATCCGGAGAGCAGAAGAAATGACCAGCGGAGCCCCCTTCAGTGAAGCTCAACGTTTGCACGGCCACCTGATCGGCCAGCAGGGATCGCGGCGGTCGCTGAACACGCCCGCCCTCGTGCTCGACCTCGAGATGCTCGACCGCAACATCGCGGAGATGGCGAGCTTCGCCAAGGCGCACGGCATGAAGCTTCGGCCGCATTCCAAGACCCACAAGTCGGCCGACATCGCCAAGCGCCAGATCGCGGCCGGCGCCTTAGGCGTCTGCTGCGCCAAGCTGGGCGAGGCCGAGGCGTTGGGCGAGGCCGGCGTTCAGAGCCTGCACATCACCTCGCCGGTGGTGACGCCGCAGGCGATCCAGCGGCTGGTCGAGCTGAACGCCAAGGTCTCCGACCTGATGCTGGTCGTCGACCATCCCGACAATGTCGACGCCCTGGCCGCTGCCGCGGCGAAAGCCGGCAAGCCGCTCGCGGTGATCGTCGACATCGATCCCGGCATCCATCGCACCGGTACAGCGACGCCGGAGGCGACGGTCGAGCTGGTGCAGAAGATCGTGAAGCTGAAGTCGCTTAAATATGCCGGCGTGCAGTTCTATTGCGGCCGGCACCAGCACATCGTCGATTTCAAGCAGCGCACCGCCGAGATCGAGGAGCGCACGGAGTATCTCAAGGGCATCCTGGCCAAGCTCGAGGCCGCGGGGCTGAAGCCTGCCATCATCACCGGCTCAGGCACCGGCACGCACTATATCGACGCAAAGCTGGGCGTCTTCACCGAGCTGCAGGTCGGCTCCTACGTCTTCATGGACCATGACTACAACGTCTGCGACCTGCGCGGGCTCGACAAGCCGACCTTCGAGCAGGCCCTGCAGATCGACGCGCGTGTCGTGAGCGCCAACACGCCCGGCATGGTGACGGTCGATGCCGGGCTGAAGGCGATGGCCACGGAGAAGGGTCCGCCGATGATCCTGAAGGGCGCGGTCGAAGGCGCCACCACGCGCTTCATGGGCGACGAGCATCTCGCGGTGATCGCCCCCGAGGGCAAGGCGGCGCCGAAGCTCGCCGAGCAGGTCGTGCTGACGCCGCCGCACTGCGACCCGACCGTGAACCTCTACGAGAGCTACCACGTGGTGAAGGGCGACACGCTCGTCGAGATCTGGCCGGTCACGGCGCGCGGGCGGTCACGCTGATCGGGGCGCGGTAGCGCCCACCAGCAGCTCGCCCTTCCAGAGACGGGAGAGAAGCAGCAGGCAACACATGCCGACGGCGCTTACGACGGTCATGCCCAGGAAGGCGCGCTGGCCGACCTCGGCGTAGAGCAGGCCGGAGAACTGGTAGATCAGCGCCTGCGTGGCACCGGTGCCCAGCGCATAGTAGAGCGATTGGCCGATCGCCACGCCGTTGGCCGGCAGCGCCCGCTGCAGGAACGCCATGGCGCCGAGATGGGTCGCGGCGAAGGTGCAGGAGTGCAGCGCCTGCAGCAGCACCAGCGCCCAGAGCTCGGTGGTGAAGGCCATGGCGGTCCAGCGCACCATGCCGGCGCCGAGGCCCAAGGCGATCAGGCCGCAGACGCCGATGCGGCTGAGCAGCCAGCCGCCGAACAGCATCAGCACGATCTCGATGGCAACGCTTTCGGCCCACAGCGCGCTGATCGTCACGTCGTCGATGCCGGCGCCGCGCCAGGTGAGCGTGCCGAAGCTGTAGAGCACGGAGTGGCTGGCCGAGCAGAGGCCGGTGGCGGCGAGGAACAGCAGGAAGGCGGGCTTGCGCAGCAGGTCGCCGACCTTGAAGGCGGCGTGGCTGTGTCCGGCAGCCGGCGTGCGGGCCTGCGCGGGAGGCAGCAGCAGGGCGAACGGCGCCAGCAGGACGATGCTCGCCAGGCCGACATAGAGCACCCAGGGCGGGCCGTAACGGTCGACGGCGATGCCGGCCACGAAGGTGCCGCCGATGAAGGCGACCGAGCTCCACATGCGCACGCGCGCATAGTCGAGCCCGTGCTTCTTGGTCTCGGTCACCAGCACGCCGTCGTAGAGCGGCATCGGCGGCGACCAGACGAAGCCCCAGATCATGGTGACGACGAAGATGGCGAGGAAGCTGTAGGAGAAGTCGTAGGCGCCGATCAGCACGACGCCGCCCAGCCCCAGCCCGACCATGACGCCGCGCGGGCCGCCCAGCCGATGGGCGATCCAGCCGACCGACAGGGTGGCGACCACCGAGATGAGCTGGCGCGACATGAAGAGCGTGCCGATCTCGGTGTCGGTGACGCCGCGGTCGCGCAGCCACACCGGCCAGTAGCTCATGAAGGCGCCGGCGGCGAAGAAGTAGGCGCCGCCGTAGGCTGCGAGCCTGGCGCCCGTCAGCCATTTGGACATCAGGCGGCGAATTCCTTGCGGATCTCGGCGCTGTGCTGGCCGAGCGTCGGCACGTCGCCCAGCCGCTCGGGCTCGCCGGTGTAGGAGGCGGCGAGCGCCGGGATCGAGATGTCGCCGCCGCTCGAGCCGAAGCTTGTGCGGCGGAGCTGCGGATGGGTGGCGAGGTCCTTCACGCTGCTGACGCGGGCCCAGGCGATCTGCGCGGCGTCGAGGCCGGCGGCGAGGTCGGCGAAGCTCTTGGTCGCGAAGATGTCGGCCACGATCTTGTTGGTTTGATCGCGCCGCGCGTTGCGCGCCTTGTTGGTGGCGTAGTCCGGATCCTTCTCGAGGCCGGGCTTGTCGAGCACGCCGTGGCAGAGGCGCTCGAACTCGCGGTCGTTTTGGATCGAGATCAGCAGCGGCACCTTGTCGGCGCTGGGATAGACGCCGTAGGGTGCGATGAACGGATGGGTGAGGCCGAGCCGCGGCCAATCGTAGTTGGAATATTCCATGCCGAGCAGCGGCACCGTCATCCACTCGGCCATCGAGGAGAAGAGCGAAACCGAGATGGCCCGGCCCTCGCCGGTCTTCTGGCGCGCGAGCAGCGCCTCCAGCACCGCGGCATGGGCATACATGCCGGTGCCGATGTCGGTCGCCGAGATGCCGACCCGGCCGGGCGCATGCTCGGTGCCGGTGATCGAGGCGAGCCCGCTCTCGGCCTGGACGAGGAGGTCGTAGGCGCGGCGGTCCCTGTAGGGGCCGTGATCGCCGTAGCCCGAGACGTCGACGGTGATCAGGCGCCTGTTCTTCGCCCGCATCGCGGTCGAGCCGAAGCCCGCACGCTCGGCGGCGCCCGGCGCCAGGTTCTGGATCAGCACGTCGGCCTTGCCGATCAGGCGATGGAGGAGGGCCAGGTCCTCCTTCTGCTTGAAGTCGAGGGTGAGCGACTGCTTGCCGCGGTTCAGCCAGACGAAATAGCTCGAGAGGCCGTGCACGTAGCCGTCGTAGGCGCGGGCGAAATCGCCCTCGGGGCGCTCGATCTTGATGACGCGGGCGCCGGCGTCCGCCAGGCGAGCCGCGCAATAGGGCGCGGCCACTGCCTGCTCGACACTCACCACCAGCAGGCCGTCCAGCGCTCCGGGCATTGCTCGTCTTCTCCTCGGTCAGGGGCGGAACATGCCCCAGCGCCGCGGTGTATGCCATAGTGCGCGACGCAAGGAACGAATGACGAGACGAGTGGGGACGAGGAAATGCCGGGACCGCTGCAAGGGGTGAAGGTGATCGATCTGACGGCCGTCTTGCTCGGGCCGTTCGCGACGCAGCACCTGGCCGACATGGGCGCCGACGTGATCAAGGTCGAGCCGCCGGAAGGCGACCTGCTGCGCGCCTCGGGCGGGACGCTCGGCCGCGAGAAGGGCATGGGCCCGATCTACATGGCGGCCAACCGCAACAAGCGCTCGATCTGCCTCGACCTCAAGAAGCCGGCCGCCTGCGCCGTGCTGAAGGACATGATCAAGGGCGCCGATCTCTTCATCCATAACTCCAGGCCGCAGGCGATCGAGCGGCTGGGGCTGGGCTACGAGGACCTGAGGAAGATCAACCCGTCGATCATCTACGCCTACTCGCTGGGCTATGCGCGCAAGGGGCCGTACGGCCACAAGCCCGCCTTCGACGACCTGGTGCAGGGCGTGTCGGGCGCGGCGTCGCTGCAGAGCCGGGTCGACGGGCTGCCGCCGCGCTTCATGCCGAGCCTGATCGCCGACAAGACGACGGGCTTGCACCTCTGCATCGCCGTGCTGGGCGCGCTCTATCATCGCAAGGCGACCGGCGAGGGCCAGATGATCGAGGTACCGATGCTCGAGACCCTGGCCTCGTTCTGGCTGACCGAGCACCTGTTCGGCGCGACCTGGAAGCCCGAGCGCGGCTCGATGGGCTACGACCGCATCATCAACAAATTCCGCCATCCGTTCCCGACCAGGGACGGCTACATCTGCGCGCTGCCCTACACCGACCAGCACTGGATCACCTTCTTCGAGCTGGCGGAGCGGCCCGATCTCGCCAAGGAGAAGCGCTTCATCGACCGCATGGAGCGCGCCAAGCATTTCAGCGAGCTCTACCAGGTGCTGGGCGACCTCTTGAAGCATCGCGCCACCGACGAGTGGCTGGAGATGTTCGACAAGGCCGACATTCCGGCGATGCCGGTGCGCACGCTGGAGGAGCTGCTCGACGACCCGCACCTCAAGGCGACCGGCTTCTTCACCGAGCGCGAGCATCCAACCGAGGGCCCGATCACCACCTTCGCGAGCCCGCTCGACTTCGAGAAGACCAAGGTCGAGTTCCGCCGCCACGCCCCGATGATCGGCGGCGACGGCGTCGAGGTGCTGCGCGAGGCGGGTCTGAGCGACGCGGCCATCGACAAGCTCAAGGCCGACAAGGCGCTGATCGTGCCGGCGTGAGCGCGGCGTCCTACATACCGGGCGCGATCTCGGGCTCCTATCCGGTCCGCGAGGGCAACCGCGTCCGGCCGCTGATCGACAGCGAGGAAATCTTCACGCGGCTGGGGGAGGCCGCCGAGGGCGCCCGCAGGAGTCTCTGGATCACGGTCGCCTTCCTCGGCCGCGACTTCGAGATGCCGGGCCGCGGCTCGGTGTTCGATGTGCTCGATCGCGCCACCCGCCGCGGCGTCGACGTGCGACTGCTCGTGTGGCGGCCCAATCCGCAAGCGCACCACCATCCGATCATGTTCCGCGGGACGCCCGAAGATCGCGAGCTGATCCGGACGCGCGCCCCCGGGATCAAGGTGCGCTGGGATCGCGCGATCGACCGGTTCTGCCAGCATCAGAAGAGCTGGGTGATCGATGCCGGCCTGCCGTCGGAGATCGCCTTCCTCGGCGGCGTCAACCTGACCGCACGGTCGTCGCATCACCATGACCTCTATCTCGAGATCGACGGCCCTGCCGCAGTCGATGTCGGCCACAATTTCGTGCAGCGCTGGAACGAGGCAAGCGAGCGCACGACGACGGACGGCAACTGGAATTGTGCCGCGACGGATCAGCTCTCCTTCCCGAAGCAGCCTCCGGCCCCGCGTGGCCCGACGCCCGTGCAGATCCAGCGTATGATCGTTCCCGGCCGGTACACGGAGGGGCGCGCCACGCCAGACGGACGTCCCTTCGATGTCGCTGCCGGGGAGCGTTCGATCGCCGAGCAGTATGTCCGCGCGATCGACGCCGCCCGGCGCACGATATATATCGAGAACCAGGCGATACCGATCATGGAGATCGCGGCGCCTCTGGCCCGGGCGCTGGAGCGCGGCGTCGATGTGGTGCTGCTGGTGCCCACGGTTCCCGAGAAGTACGTCTTCGCTGCCCGCCTCGATCCGGCGGAACGGCCGCGCTTCGAAGGCATGGACCTGCTGGCACGCTATCCCAACTTCCTGATGTCGGGCATTGCCGGCCGGGACGCGGGCGATTCCGACCCGATCTATGTCCACGCCAAGGCGATGCTGGTCGACGATGCCTGGGCCACGATCGGCTCCTGCAACCTGCATGCGTTCTCGCTGAACGGCCATTGCGAGATGAATGCCTCGTTCTGGGACGAGGCCGTCGTGCGCGACCTCAGGCGGCGATTGCTGGCGTTGCGTACCGGCCAGGATACTGCGTCGCTCGAAGACCGCGCCGCACTTGCCCTTTACCGCGCCGTTGCCGACGACAATCGCGGTCGCATGGATCGCGGCGAGGCGATGCGCGAAGGTCTCGCCGTCACCCTTCGGCCGGAGCGCTATGGCGTGACCGGCTGAACGGCGACCGGCTTTACCAAACGGTTTTCCTACGTAAAGCCGTTCCGCGTCGCGGCGACTCCAGCCGCGATCCGGTTGAAGTTCGCTTGTCCCGGCGGGCCTCGTGGCTAAACTCCGGCCAAACCGAAAACGCCGTCCCGGGAGGGCCGCATGGATCTCGCTTTCACGCCCGAAGAGCAGAAGTTCGCCGACGAGGTGCGCGCCTTCGTCAAAGCCAACCTGCCCGCCGACATCCGCGACAAGGTGAAGAACGGCAAGCACCTGATCCGCGACGACTACATGCGCTGGCAGCAGGCGCTCGGGAAGAAGGGCTGGCTGGTCTACACTTGGCCGAAGAAGCATGGCGGGCCGGGCTTCACGCCGGCCGAGCGCTACATCTTCGAGAACATCTGCGCCGAGGAATACGCGCCAGGCATCATTCCGTTCGGCACCAAGATGGTCGGGCCGGTGATCTACACCTTCGGCACCGAGGCGCAGAAGGAGAAGTACCTCGAGCCGATCCGCAAGAGCACCGTGTGGTGGTGCCAAGGCTACTCCGAGCCGGGCTCGGGCTCCGACCTCGCGAGCCTGCGCACCAAAGCCGAGAAGAACGGCGACCACTACATCGTGAACGGTTCGAAGACCTGGAACACGATGGGCCATTGGGCCGACTGGATCTTCTGCCTCGTGCGCACCGATCCC
>CAYRBQ010000103.1:0-9658 GCA_964422305.1 uncultured Reyranella sp.
AGGAACGCCGCCTGCAGGCCGATCAGGGTGACGACCGGAATGAGCGCGTTGCGCAGCGCGTGATGGACGATCACGATCGTCTCGCGCAGGCCCTTGGCACGGGCGGTGCGCACGAAGTCGGCACCCAGCACCTCGAGCACGGCGGTGCGCGTCAGCCGGGCGATCGGGCCGATCAGCACGCTGCCGAGGGTGAGGGCGGGCAGCACGAGGCTGGGCAGGCCGCCGTCCCAGATCGGTCCGGTACGGCCGGTGAACGGAAACAGGCCCCACTTGAAGCCCATGTACTGGATCAGGATCAGGCCGATGAAGAACACCGGCATCGACACGCCGGCGACCGAGAAGGCCATGATGATGCGGTCGACGATCGAGCCGCGCTTCACCGCGGCGAGCGTGCCCAAGGTCAGGCCGAAGGGCACGGCGATGATCATGCCGCCCAGCATCAGCTCGACGGTCGGGCCGATGGTCAGCGCCAGCTCCTCGCTCACCATCTTGTTGGAGATGATCGAGCGGCCGAGATCGCCGTGCAGCACGCGGCCGATATAGTCGAGGAACTGGATGGGGATAGGCCGGTCGAGGCCGAGCTCGAGTCGGATCGCCGCGATCGTCTCGGCCTTGGCGTCGGGACCCGCGATGATCATCGCGGGATCGGCCGGCACCACCTGCAGCAGACAGAAGCAAAGGAAGAGAACCCCGAGCAATGCGGGGAACGAGACCAGCAGGCGGTGGACGATCTGTCTTCCCATGCGCCGTCCTCGGACCGAAGGCGGCCAAGGCGGAACGCGCCGGCGCTTACACCGACGTGTCTCTAGACGTTCCTTCCCTGGCGGTCGCGCTTTCGGTCAACCGTGCGCGACCTTGCTTATGCACGAATGATGCATGCGATCTTCGCCAATGTCACGCCCACCCGCCGGCGTGAGGAAGAACGTGTCCGGTGATGAAGCCTGCAGCGTCGGAGCAGAGAAAGCAGACCGTCGCGCCGAGCTCGTCTGGCTTGCCCAGCCTGCCAAGCGGAATTTGCGCGGTCATCTTGGCCATCGCCTCGCTGTTGGCGAGCAGCGCCGACGGAAAGTAATCCGGGTTCTCGACGTAGTTCGAGCCGACCGCGTTGACCGTGATGCCGTCGCGGCCGAGCTCCTTGGCGAGCGAGGAGACGAGTCCGTTCGCCGCGGCGCGCGCCGAGACATAAGGAGCGTAGTTGGCGATGCCGCGCAGCGGCGCCGCCGAGGAGACGAACACGATGCGCCCCGACTTGCGCTTGCGCATCGAGGGCGCGACGAGCTGGGTGAGCCTGAGCGGCGCCACCGCCATCGCCTCGAGCGCGTCGCGGTAGTCTTCCATGCGCGCCTCGGCGAGCGGCGCGCGCAGGGCGGGGTAGGCGTCGTTGTTCACCAGGGCGTCGATGTGACCGTGCCGCTTCAGCGCCAGCTCGACCATCGTGGCGGGCTCGATCGCCGACAGGGCATGGGCCCCCTGGAACTGGGTCTCGTACTTGCGCCGGGCGCTCGGGGCCTCGAACGAGGGATCGTGCGCCAGAACGGTGGCACCTTGGGCCAGGGCGGCCCGTGTGGTGCCGTGACCTGCGAATTTCTCGACGTTGGTGATCAAGATCACCCGGTCTTTCAGCGGCATGGCGATTCCTCTAGGTTGCGGCCCCATGAGCCGACCTTCCTCAGACGGCCCCGAGTCCGGGATCGATCCTAGCGCAAGCGCCTCGTTCGGCTACCGCGACGTGCCGGCCGCCGACAAGGCCGGGATGGTGCGCGAGGTCTTCGCGAGCGTAGCGCCCCGCTACGATCTGATGAACGACCTGATGTCGGGCGGCGTCCATCGGCTCTGGAAGAACACCATGGTCGACGTGGTGAACCCGCGGCCCGGCGAGCGGCTGCTGGACGTCGCCGGCGGCACGGGCGACATCGCCTTCCGGCTGCTGAAGAGGCAGGGGGAGCGGCCCGACGTCACCGTCTGCGACATCAACCCGGCGATGCTCGAGGTCGGCCGCGATCGCGCCGTCGACCGCGGCCTGCTGCGGGGCCTGACCTGGACGACCGGCGATGCCGAGAACCTGCCGTTCCCCGACCGCTGGTTCGACGCCTATACGATCGCCTTCGGCCTGCGCAACGTCACCGACATCGACAAGGCGCTGGCCGACGCCTGGCGCGTCCTGAAGCCGGGCGGGCGCTTCTATTGCCTGGAGTTCAGCAAGGTGACGTCGGCACCGGTGGCCCGCGTCTACGATGCGTACTCGGAGCGTGCGCTGCCGTTTTTCGGGCGCATCGTCGCCAAGGACGCCGACTCCTACCGCTACCTGCACGAGAGCATCCGCCGCTTCCCGCCGCAGCGCGAGCTGGCGGCGCGCATGCGCAAGGTCGGCTTCACCAATGTCGCCTGGCGCGACATGTCACTCGGCGTCGTGGCCCTCCACTCCGGCTGGCGCGTCTAGATGTTCCGCGCCCTCCGCAACGGCTGGCGCCTGCTGCGCATGGCGCTGAGCTTCGCCCGGCATGACGCGCTGTTTCCGCTGGAGACGCTGGGCATCGCGCCGCCGCTGGTCGCCTGGGCGCGGCTGGTCGCGCGGCGCCGCGATCCGCGGCGTCCCGGCGAGCGGCTGGCCGCCGCGCTTCAGGAGATGGGGCCGTCCTTCATCAAGCTCGGCCAGGCGCTGTCGACCCGCGCCGATCTGTTGAGCGAGGCGGTCGCCGCCGATCTCGCCAAGCTGCAGGACCATCTGCCGGCCTTTCCGGGCGTCGAGGCGCGCCGCATCATCGAGGCCGAGCTCGGCCAGCCGATCGACGCGATCTTCTCGAGCTTCGAGGACGTGCCGGTGGCTGCTGCGTCGATCGCCCAGGTGCACTTCGCGGTAACGGCCGACGGGCGCGACGTCGCGGTCAAGGTGCTGCGACCCGGCATCGAGAAGGCCTTCGAGCGCGACCTCGATCTCTTCTACTGGGTGGCCGAGCTGGTCGAGCGTACCCAGCCGCGCTTCCGCCGCCTGAAGCCCGTCGACTCGGTGCGCGCCTTCGCCGACGTGGTCCGGGTCGAGATGGACCTGCGCATGGAGGCCGCGGCGGCCGAGGAGCTGGGCGAGAACTTCGCCGACGATCCCAGCTACCGCGCGCCGAAGGTCGACTGGGACCGCACGGCCGAGCGCGTGATGACCCAGGAGCGGGTCGACGGCACGCCGATCGGCGACCGCGACGCCATCGTCGCGGCCGGCCACGATCCCGACCTCGTCATGAAGAAGTGCGCCGAGGCCTTCTTCTACCAGGTGTTCCGCGACGGCTTCTTCCATGCCGACATGCACGGCGGCAACGCCTTCGTCGATCGCGAGGGCCGCATCGTGCCGGTCGACTTCGGCATCATGGGCCGGGTCGACGAGGACACGCGCGGCTACCTCGCCGAGCTGCTGGTCGCCTTCCTGCGGCGCGACTACCGCGCCGTCGCCGAGGTCCAGTTCCGCGCGGGCTACGTGCCGCCCGACCAATCGCTCGAAACCTTCGCGCAGGCCTGCCGCTCGATCGGCGAGCCGATCTTCGGCAAGCCGAGCCACGAGATTTCGATCGCCCGCCTGCTGGCCCAGATGCTGAGGGTCACCGAGCAGTTCGAGATGGCGGTGCAGCCGCAGCTCCTGCTGCTGCAGAAGACCATGCTGATGGCAGAGGGCATGGGCACCAAGCTGAACCCGCACGTGAACATCTGGGAGTTGGCCCGGCCGCTGATCGAGGACTGGATGCGCACCCATTTCGGGCCACGTGCCACCGTGAGCCGTGCCGCCGAGGACCTGACACAGGGGCTGCGCCGCCTGCCGCGCCTGATCGACAGCCTGCATGTCGTGGCCGAGCACGAGCGGCGCAAGGCCGAACGCGACGCCAGCCAGCCACCGGTGCACGGCCGGCTGTGGCGCCCGCGCTTCGCGGAGATCGTCGCCGTGCTCGCTCTGCTCGCCGCCATCGCCGCCTGGTGGCACTGACCCGTGCCGACGGACCAGATCGTCATCGGGCTGGCGGTGTTCCTGCTGGCCGGAGCGGTCAAGGGGCTGGTGGGGCTCGGCCTGCCGGCCATATCCATCGCCCTGATGTCGCTCTTCCTGCCGCTGCCGGAGGCGATCGCGCTGATCACGCTGCCCACCATCTTCACCAACATCTGGCAGGCCGCGATCGGCGGCAATTTCGGGCGCATCGTGCGCCGGCAATGGCCGCTGATCGTGCCGCTCACCGTCGTGCTCTATCTCACCATCTGGCTGATCGGCCAGAAGGGGCCGGGCTGGGCGTTCCTGGTGCTGGGTACCGTGCTTATCGTCTACAGCACCCTGGGCCTCTTCCGCATCCGGCTGCACATCCACGCCGATCTCGAGAAGCCGCTGGCGCCGGTGATCGGCGTCGTCTCGGGCTTCGTCGCAGGGCTGGTCGGCGTGCCGATCATCCCCCTGATGCCCTACCTGCAGGGGCTCGACGTCAAGCCGTCGGAGCTCGTCCAGACGCTGGGCGTCGTGCTCTGCGCCACCTCGCTCACGCTCACCGCATCGCTGCTGTTCTTCGGCCTGCTCGACGGGCCTCGCGCCGCCGTCTCGGCGGCCGCGGTGGTGCCCGCCCTCGGCGGCATGTGGCTCGGCCAGCAAATCCGCTCGCGGCTCTCGGTCGAGCAGTTCCGCCTGGCCGTGTTCTGGGCGTTGCTGCTGACCGGCCTCTATACTGTCGCCACCCGGCTCTTGTGATAGTCTGGACGGCATGTTGCACGGCAAGCGGATCCTGCTGATCGTCGCGGGCGGCATCGCAGCCTTCAAGTCGCTGGAGCTGATCCGGCGGCTCAGGGAGCGCGGCGCCTCGGTGCGCTGCGTGCTGACCGAGGCCGGCGGCAGGTTCGTGACGCCGCTGTCGCTGCAGGCCCTCTCGGAGGACAAGGTCTACGGCGACATGTTCTCGCTGACCGATGAAAGCGAGATGGGCCACATCCAGCTCTCACGCGATGCCGACCTGCTGGTCGTGGCGCCGGCGACAGCGAATATCCTCGCGCGTATGGCCGCGGGCCTCGCCGACGATCTCGCCTCGACCGTCATCCTCGCCACCGACAAGCCCGTGCTGGCCGCACCCGCGATGAATGTCCGCATGTGGACGCACGCCGCGACCGTGGCCAACGTCGAGACCCTCAGGAAGCGCGGCGTCACCTTCGTCGGTCCCAACGACGGCGCCATGGCGTGCAACGAGCACGGCCCCGGCCGCATGTCGGAGCCCGAGGAGATCGCCGCCGCGATCGAGGCCATGCTCGTACGAGAGCGCCCGCTGAAGGGCAAGCGCGCGCTGGTGACCTCCGGCCCGACGCGCGAGGCGCTCGATCCAGTGCGTTACATCTCCAACCATTCCTCGGGCAAGCAGGGCCACGCCATCGCGGCGGCGCTCGCTGAGCTCGGCGCCGACGTGACCCTGGTCAGCGGCCCGGTATCGGTGCCCGACCCGCGCGGCGTCACGGTCGTGCGCATCGAGTCGGCGGACCAGATGCTGGCGGCGTGCCTCGCCGCGGGATCGATCGACGTCGCCGTCTGCGCCGCGGCGGTCGCCGACTGGAAGGCGGCAAAGCCGGCGGCCGGCAAGATCAAGAAGAAGGCGGGCGCGTCACCGCCCGCGCTCGAGCTCGCGCCCAACCCCGACATTCTCGCCACGCTGTCGCAGCGCGGGCCCAAGCGGCCGGCGCTGGTGGTGGGCTTCGCAGCCGAGACCGACGATCTCGTGGCCAATGCCGTCGACAAGCGCACGCGCAAGGGCTGCGACTGGATCGTCGCCAACGACGTGTCGCCGGCGACCGGGACGTTCGGCGGGGACCGCAACACGGTCCATCTGGTGACGTCGCGAGGCGTCGAGAGCTGGCCGCCGCTCGGCAAGACCGACGTGGCGACGCGGCTGGCGGCCCGGGTGGCATTGCATTTCGCAGAGGCAGGCAAGGCGGAAGCGGCGGAGTGATCGCCGTCGCGTAGAGGGGCAGAACGGGGGGCGGATGAAGGGCGTCGAAAGCATCGAGATCGAAGTGGTGCGGCTGCCGCATGGCCGGGACCTGCAGCTCCCGGACTATGCGACGGCCGCGGCGGCCGGCGCCGACCTGCTCGCGGCGATCGACGCCGACATCGAGCTCGGGCCGCTCGAACGCAAGATCGTGCCGACCGGCATTTCGCTGGCACTACCGGTGGGCTTCGAGGCCCAGGTGCGCCCGCGCTCCGGCCTGGCGGCCAAGCACGGCGTCACGGTCGCCAACGCGCCCGGCACCATCGACGCCGACTATCGCGGCGAGGTCGGCGTCATCCTGGTCAATCTCGGCAAGGAGCTGTTCCGCGTCGAGCGCGGCATGCGAATTGCACAGCTCGTCATCGCCCGTCATGCGCGGGCCGTCTGGCGGGAGGTTTCCAGCCTCGACGAGACAGCACGCGGCGCGGGCGGGTTCGGATCGACCGGCGTGAAGAGGGCCTGAGAGGACAAGGACGGGGATGCCTCGGCTCAGCAAGAAGACCATGTTCGCCATCGAGGCCGTCCTCGATGTGGCGTTCCACGTCGGCGAGCATCCGGTGCGCAGCGGCGACATCACCGAGCGCCAGCGCATTCCCAAGCGCTATCTCGAGCAGGTCCTGCAGCACCTGGTGCGGGCCGGTATCCTGAGCGGCAAGCGGGGGCCGCGTGGCGGCTACCGGCTCGGCCGCGACAGGAGCAACATCACGCTGGGCGAGGTGGTGAGGGTCGTGCGCAACCTGGAGGTCGAGACCGAGCCCAGCGACCCCTCGATCGGCTCTCCATTGGCGCACGAGGTTGTGTGGCCGCTCTGGGAGATGTTGCGCGAAGACATGATGAAGCAGCTCGACAACATCACGATCGAGGATCTCTGCCAGAAGGCGCGCGCCAAGGGCCTCAACGTTTCGGCAAAGCCGCACGCCGGCCACGCCACGATCTGATATACAGCTCCCCGGTTTCAATCCGGAGGAGATGACGATGGCGAAAGCCAAGGCCAGAAAAGCGAAGCCCCAGCCGCGCAACAAGAAGCTCTACGACGACGGCATGAAGGTCCGCAAAGCCGTGCTCGGTGCGGCCTATGTCGACAACTCGCTGGCCGGCGCCGCCAACGACGAGTTCATGATGGCCTTCCAGGACATCACCACGGAATATTGCTGGGGCTATGCCTGGACGCGGCCGGGCCTCTCCAAGAAGACGCGCTCGATGCTGAACCTCGCGATGCTGGCGGCGCTGAACCGCAGCCCCGAGCTCAAGCTCCACATCAACGGCGCGCTGAACAACGGGCTCACCAAGGACGAGATCAAGGAGATCTTCCTCCAGGTCGCGATCTATTGCGGCATCCCGGCGAGCCTCGACGCCTTCAAGACGGCGCGCGACGTGTTCAAGGAACGCGGCGTCTGAGCGATGGTCGCCGTTCGGCCGGCGCGGGCGGGTGAGGCGGCGAGCCTCACCGCGCTCTGCCTCCGGTCGAAGGCGCACTGGGGCTACGACGCTGAATTCATGCGTCTCAGCGCCCGCACGCTCAGGATCCACGACAGGGACATTGCCGCCGGCCGCGTGTTGGTGGCGTCGGACGGCGGCGACCGGCCGCTCGGCGTCGCCTGCGTGCAGGGCGAGGGCGCGGTCGTCGACCTCGCCGACATGTTCGTCGATCCGCCGGCGATCGGCAGCGGCGCCGGCCGCGCGCTGTTCGACGCATCGGTGGCCCTGGCGCGCGGGCTGGGGGCGGCACGCATGACCATCCTCGCCGATCCCAACGCCGCGCCGTTCTACGAGCGCATGGGTGCGCGCTTCCTGCGAAACGCGCCGTCCGACGCCATTCCCGGCCGCTCGCTGCCGCTCTATGAATATGACCTCACATCAGGGGTACAGACATGACGACGCTCGCGCCGCCCGCCACCATCGCCTTCGTCGGACTCGGCATGATGGGCCGCCCGATGGCGACACGCCTCGCCGAGGCTGGCTTCAAGCTGCGCGTGTTCGACGTCTCGCAGAAGGCGGTGTCGGATTTCGTCGGCGCGCATCCGTCGGCGCTCGCGACCGCGTCGGCCAAGGCCGCGGCCCAGGGCGCCGCCGCGCTGATCACCATGCTGCCCGACGGCAAGATCGTGCGGCAGGCCGTGCTCGAGGGCCGCGATGCCGCGGTCGAGGGGCTCGCCGCCGGTGCGCTGGTGATGGACATGAGCTCCTCCAATCCCGTCGACACCCAGAAGCTCGCGCGCGATCTCGCCGCCAGGGGCGTGGCGCTGCTCGACGCGCCGGTGTCGGGAGGCGTGAAGCGCGCCATCGACGGCTCGCTCTCCATCATGGTGGGCGGTGCCGCCGCCGACCTCGAGCGTGTGCGTCCGGTGTTCGGCGCAATGGGCAAGACCATCACGCTCTGCGGCCCGGCGGGCGCAGGCCACGCGCTGAAGGCGCTGAACAACTATCTCTCGGCCGCGGGCCTGGTCGCCATGTGCGAGGCGCTGGTGGTGGGCGAGGTGTTCGGCCTCGATCCCGGCACCATGGTCGATGTCTTCAACACCTCGACCGGCAAGAGCAACGCCACCGAGGTCAAAGGCCGCCAGTTCGTCGTGCCGCGCAACTTCGCGGCGGGCTTCACCACTGCCCTGATGGCCAAGGACCTGCGCACCGCGGGCGACGTGGCCAGGCACCTCAAGCTCAAGGTCCCGCATCTCGAGCAGGCCGTGGCCTACTGGACGGCAGCCGACGGCAAGCTCGGCAAGGGCGCCGACCACACCGAGATCTTCCGCTACGCCGAGATGCTCGCCGAGGCGGAGTGACCTGCTGGCCGGCACCTAACCCTTTGACAGGGCAGGGTTCCGTCCCTATATAAACGCCACCTCAGGGCCCCTGGCATCGCCTCCCCGGCGGTAACTCGACGGGGCCCACCAGTACGACACAGCGCTGTTTTTCAAAGGGTTGGCCGCTCCGGTCGCCGAACGCGCGTGCGTCATTTCCCACCTTATCGAAGACTGACCAAGACCCATGAATCTCCAGGACCTCAAGAAGAAGAAGCCCCCCGAACTCCTGGCCTTCGCCGAAGAACAGGGCGTGGAGGGTGCGGCGATGATGCGCCGCCAGGAGCTGATGTTCGCCATCCTCCAGAAGCTCGCCGCCGCCGACCAGGCGATCTTCGGCGTCGGCACCATCGAGGTGCTGCCCGACGGCTTCGGCTACCTGCGATCGATGGAAGCCAACTACCTGCCCGGCGCCGACGACATCTACGTGAGCCCCACGCAGGTCCGTAAGTTCGGCCTGCGCACCGGCGACACGGTGGAAGGCGAGATCCGCGCGCCCAAGGACGGCGAGCGCTACTTCGCCATGGTGCAGATCAACAAGATCAACTTCGACGATCCCGAGGCGCTGCGCCACCGCATCAACTTCGACTCGCTGACCCCGCTCTATCCCGACGAGAAGCTGAAGCTCGAGCTCGAGGGCGGTGCCGCCGCCATGGCGCCGGCCGTCACCGAGGAGTCGGTCGGCGGCGCCCGCGCCACCTCGTCGGGCAGGGTCGGCGGTGCCCGCCGCACCGGCACCCTCACCAAGAAGGCCGGCACGACGCCGCAGCAGCAGCTCGACATCTCGACCCGCGTGATCGACCTGATCGCGCCGATCGGCAAGGGCCAGCGCGCCCTGATCGTGTCGCCGCCGCGCACCGGTAAGACGGT
>CAYRBQ010000104.1:0-9640 GCA_964422305.1 uncultured Reyranella sp.
TCGAGGCCGGAATAGACGAAGCCGAAGACCTTGCCCGAGGCGCCGGGCGGCGTGGCGTTGCGGACAATCATGTCGCGCGACGGGTTGGTCGCACCGCCCGCCGCCCCGGCCAGGGCGAGCAGGATCGGCAGCACCGCCGGCGACACCGTCTGCGTCGCGACCGGGATCGTGAGCGCCGCCGCGATCAGCAGTCCGAACGACGCCACCAGCTCATGACGGCGGATGCGGTCGGCGAAGAAGCCGCCCACCAGCATGCCGCTGGCCGAGCCCACGATGAACACGATCAGGCAGAGCGCGGCGTAGTTCTCCGTGACGCCGAACATGCTGCTCCAGGCCGGCACGGCGAACTGCTGGATACCGACCGTGTTGGCGGCGATCAGCGCGAAATAGACAAGGCACAGAAGCAGGGCGGGTTGCAGCAGGAGGGAGAGCGCCGGCTTCGGCGCCCCGTGTGTAGCCGCGGCCGCGCGATCCTTCACGCGATGATCCACCAGCTCCTTGCGATGGAGCAGAACCAGGAACGACAGCACGATACCCGGCACCGCACCGATCAGCGCGGCGCCAACCCACCCGAACATGCTGTCGAGGAAATACATGACCGGCGCCGCGGCCCAGCCGAGCGACCCGCCGAGGCCGTGGATGCTGTAGGCCCGGCCGAGCCGTCCCTGGTTCACAGAAGAGTTGATTAGCGCGAAGTCGGCGGGATGGAACACCGAATTGCCGAGGCCCGCGATCACAGCGATGGCGGCGAAAGCCGGGAACGAATGTGCGAACGAAATCAGCGCGAGGCCGCAGCCGATGACGAACAACCCGCCGGCCAGGATCGGACGCGCTCCGAACCGGTCGACGGCGAAGCCCGCTGCCGTCTGGGCGATGCCCGACACGCCGTAGAAGATGCCCGCCAGCAAGCCTACATCGGCGTAGGTGAGCCCCGCCTCCTGTCGGACGATCAGGAGCATCGTGGCGAAGGCGAGCTGGTAATAGTGGCTGGCGCCATGGGCGACGCCGATCAGACTGATCACCCGGAAATCGTGCTGGAGCGGCCCGACGGTCGTTGCAGACATCAACACCTCTTGCTCGCCATGATAGGCGATCCGCAGCGCGAACGTTCGCCGGAAATGCGCAGGGAAGCCATGCAGCCGTGATGACGCGGCGCAGCACGGCGCGCTAGTGTCCGCGCCGGCAGGAGGGAGAAACGCATGAAACGGTGGAAGCATCGCCCGGAAGGCTCGACCTGGGGCGATTGGGGCGACGACGACCAGCTCGGGCGCCTGAACCTCATCACCCCGAAGAAGGTGCTGGAGGGCATCGCCGAGGTGAAGGAAGGCATTTCATTCTGCCTGAGTCTTCCGCTCGACTTCCCCGGCGGCAACGTGCTCAACCCGCGCCGCCTGCCCCCGGTCCTCTCTCCGACCGGCGACGAAAACGGCTGGCGCTTCAATTTCCTCACCAAGCAGCTCAACCCGCTCTTCCAGGACGTGGCGAGCGACGATCGCGTGATCCTGACGCTGCAGTATTCGACCCAATGGGACACGCTGGCTCATGTCGGCGGCATGTTCGATGCCGACGGCGACGGCGTCCCCGAGCCGCTCTACTACAACGGCTTCAAGGCCGGCTCCGACGTCGTCGGCCCGCAGCCGGACGCCGGAGGCGACGGCTGCGGCCACCTCTCCTACGCCCACAAGCTCGGCGTCGAGAACATGGCGGCAAAGGCGATCCAGGGCCGCGGCGTCCTCGTCGACCTCGAGAAGCACTATGGCCGCGACCACAAGTATGTGAGCTACGACGACCTGAAGCGTGTGCTCGATGCCGACAAGGTCGTGGTCGAGCCGGGCGACATGCTGCTGCTCTATACCGGCTTCACCGACGAGATCCTGAAGATGAACAAGCAGGTCGATCCGGCCCGCGCGCATGCCATGTGCTGCGTGCTCGACGGCCGCGACAAGCGCCTGCTGCAATGGATCACCGACAGCCAGATCTCGGCGCTGATCGCCGACAACTACGGCGTCGAGGCAGTCCCCGCCAAGGACGGCCCGGCCGACGCCGAGCACCCCTCGCTGCCGATCCACAACCACTGCCTCTTCAAGCTTGGGCTGAACCTGGGGGAGATCTGGTGGCTGAAGGACCTGGCGCTCTGGCTGCGCGACAAGAAGCGCTCGCGCTTTCTGCTGACGGCGCCGCCGCTCCGGCTGCCGGGCGCCGTCGGCTCGCCGGCGACGCCGGTCGCGACGGTGTGAGTCTCACTTCGTGACGTCGTTCCCCGCACTGGTCGCGCAAGGGCTGAGAGACGAGCCCTTCGCGCTGCTGGATATCGGCTGCTCCGGCGGACTCGATCCCAGATGGCGCGCGTTCGGCGACCGGCTGCATGCAATCGGGGTCGACGCCAGCGCCAGCGAATGCCGTCGGCTCGCGGAGGCCGAGACCAATACGGGCGTGAGCTATGTCGCGGCATTCGTCAGTCCGAGTGCTGACCGGCCGGTCGACCTCTCCGCCGGGCCGGCCGCGCCACTGATCATGAAGATGCGTGACCGCATGAGCTTCATGCGGACCCGCGAGATCCGCGAGGCACGCCTCAAGACGGCTTCGTCGCACGAGCAGCTCCGGCACAACGCCTGGGAGATGACGGGCCTCGCCGATCCGGCCAAGCCCGTGGCCATCCCCGAACTGTTGGCGGAGCGCGGCTGGCATGACCTCGACTACCTCAAGATCGACACCGACGGGATCGACTGGCAGATCCTGCAGCCGCTCGGCGGCCAGCTCGGCACTTTGAAGCTGCTCGCCGTACAGATGGAGGTCAACTTCGTCGGCGAAGGGACAGATGACGAGCATTCGTTCCACAACACCGACCGCTTCATGCGCCGGCAGGGTTTCGATCTCTTCCGCCTCGACGTCCGCAACTACTCCTCGCGCGCCCTGCCCTCGCGCTATATCTGGCCGACCCCGGCCGAGACGCACTCCGGCCGCCCGTTCCAGGGGGAGGCCTACTACGCGATCGATCTCATGGGCCCCGGAGGACCGGAGCGGGCCGCCGAGCTGAGCGACGCGAAAATCGCCAAGCTCGCGGCGATTCTGTCCGCCTGGGAGGTTCCCGACGTTGCGGCAGAACTGCTGCTCGGCCTCAGGGACCGCGCCTCGAAGGTGATCGATGTCGATCAGGGCCTCGATCTCCTGGCAGCACAGGCGCAGGACGGCAAGCGACGGCCGCTGAACTACAAAGCCTACATGGCCCGCTTCGAGAGCGACCCCGCCGATTTCTATCGGCCCGAGGGCCCGGTCCCCCTGCGCGAACGCTTCGCCGCTGCATGGCGCGGCTGGTGGCAGCCGCGGCTGAAGCGCTAAGTCTTCGGCCGGGCCGTGTGGGCCGACCGGAATACCCAGATCTTCATCAGGACGTAGCCGATGATTGCGAAGGCAACGCAGCTCGCGAACACGCCCACCTCGCGCGGCAACCCGAGCTTGTCGCACAGTGCCCAGACCATGACGTAGGAGACCACGAGGTTGATGGCGTGCGTGGTCAGGAACCGCAGGATCTCGCTGTGGCTGAAGCCCGTGCCGGCACGAAACACGAGGTGCTTGTAGCCCAGGAACGCCACCGGGATGCCGAGGAAGTACGCCAGCGTCGACGAGACCTGCTTGCTAAACGGCAGGATCCACATGAACAGCAGCGACAGCACTGCATACAGCAAGGTGTTGCTGCCGCCGATGATCAGGAAACGCAGGACGGGATTGGCCCATACCTGCCGGACCAGCGAAACCAAAGAAGCGATCAAGCCCAAGTCTTCCAAGGCGCCTTCTTCGACGCCCATAGCTCCTCAAGCTCGCGCTTGTCGCGCAGCGTGTCCATCGGCTTCCAGAAGCCGGTGTGGCGGAAGGCGCGCAGCTCTCCGTCCGCGGCCAGGCGCTCGAGCGGCTGCCGCTCCCAGATCGAGCTGTCGCCATCGGCGTAGTCGATCGCCTTCCGATTCAGCACGAAGAAGCCGCCGTTGATCCAGCCCATCTCGTTGTCCGGCTTCTCGTGGAAGCGTGAGACGCTCTGGTTGTCGGCGATGTCGAGGATGCCGAAGCGCCCTGGCGAAGGCACGGCGGTGACAGTCGCGGTCTTGCCGTGCGCCTTGTGGAAAGCGAGCAGCTTCGTGATGTCGACATCGGAGACCCCGTCGCCGTAGGTCAGGCAGAATGTGTCGCTGTCGATGAAATCGGCGACGCGACGCAGGCGACCGCCCGTCATGGTTTCCAGCCCGGTATCGACGAGGGTCACCTTCCAGTCGATGTCGGCCGACGAGAGATAGCTCGTCGAATTGGCCTTGAAGTCGAACACGACGTTCGAGCTGTCGAGGAGATAGTTCGCGAAGTACGACTTGATCGATGAGCCCTTATAGCCGCAGCAGATGATGAAGTCCTTCAGGCCGTGAGCGGCGTAGATTTTCATGACATGCCATAGGATCGGCTTGCCGCCGATCTCCACCAGCGGCTTGGGGCGGATGTCGGTCTCTTCAGAGAGCCGCGTGCCGAAGCCACCAGCGAGAATGACCACCTTCATGTGCGCGTCTCTCCCGGCTCGAAAACCTTCGCCGACATGTTTTCGGCTCCATTGTCGATGACGCGCTCGATGACCACGAACGGATGGCCACGCACGTTTTCTGTCACCCGCGCCAGATATTCGCCCAGCATGCCGAGAAATGCGGCGTTCAGGCCGATCGTTACGAGCTGCAGCAGCACCAGCGTGGTGAAGCCCGGGGCGATCGTGTTCCAATTCGCCACCCAGTAGATCAGGTACCCGATGGATACGAAGACCGAGAGCGCCGACAGCGCAAAGCCGAACAGCGTGATGTAGTGCAGCGGCGCCGTTGACTGGCTCACGATGCCATCGAGCGCCAACCGCACGAGGCGCAGGAAATTGAACTTCGAGGTGCCTGCCACGCGTGGCGCGCGATCGTACTCGATGCCGATCTGGCGATGACCGAGGGCGGCGATCAGGCCGCGAATGTACGGATTCTTGTCCTGGATCGTGCGCAGGTGCTCGATGATCGTCCGGTCGATCAGCCGGAAATCGCCGGCATCCTTGGGCAAGGCGACGTCGCTGATGCTGTGAATCAGACGATAATAGAGCTTTCGCGTCGCCTCCATCAGCCAAGACTCATCACGCCGACGACGGATGCCGTAGACCACGCGGTATCCCTGCTCCCAGTAGCGAAGGAACTGAGTGATCATCTCCGGCGGATCCTGTAGATCGGCGTCGACTTGGACCGCGGCATCTCCGCGCGCCATCAGAAAGTTCGTCAGGATCGAGCGCTGGTAGCCGAAGTTGCGCGAGAACCGAATCACCCGGACGCGCGGATCGACTCTCGCCTCCTCGGCCAAACGTTCGTAGGTTCGATCCTCGCTCGCATTGTCTGTGAACAAGAACTCGAAGTCATATGCCGGCTCGGTCTCGGTGAACGTCTTCAGTCGCTTCAGCAAGGAGGCGATATTGTCTTCCTCGTTGTAGACGGGAATCGACAACGTGATCAGCTTCTTCCGTCCCCCCGCGTTGTCCATGGCCTAGCCTGCACTCCGATTTCCAGCCGACAGCGCAGCTGTCGCCGCCGCAACGCCATCCGCCAGGGAAAAGGCCGGGCGCCAATCCGTGACGTCGTGCAGCCGCGACGTATCTCCCACCAGATAAGGTATCTCGTGCGGCCGCATCGGTATAGCGCCGAACCGCAACAATGCCCGGGGAGCCTTCATGGCATCAGCTACCGCTTCCGCGAACGCCCGGACGGCGACGCCCTCACCAGAGCAGAGATTGACGATCCCTGGTGAGGCGCCTTCTGCCAAGGCCGCGAGCCCAGCCGCGGCATCGGCCACGTAGAGGAAGTCGCGAACCTGTGATCCTTCGGTCAGTGGAACGGCCTCGCCGCGGCTCAACCTCGCATGCAACGAAGGCAGCAAGCGCCATGCCCGCTCGCCCTCCCCATACACTCCGAACAGCCGGGCCACGATCGCTCTGACACCGATCCGACGCGCGGCCGCCACGACGCCGAGGGAACCTGCTGCCTTGGCGCCACCGTACTGTTTGACCGCCTCGAGCGGATCGGTCTCGCGCAGCCGTTGTCGCCCTGTCGGCTCGGCATACTCGAAAGCACTACCGGTGTGGACGAATGCGTGCGCGCCCGAACGCTGCGCCAGCTCGACGAAGGTCAGGGGAAGCTCGGTGTTGGCGAGGCGTGACGCTTCGGCGTCGCTCTGGCCGGGGTCGACGCCATAGGCTGCAAGATTGAAGATCCAGTCGTAGCGGGCACCGGGTTCGGCGTGGGTGACGTCCTGCGGATGCCAGCGCGCGATCTGGACGATCCGGACGCCGGGATGCGATGAGGTCGTCCCGGTGGTCATGGTCGATACGTCATGCCCCTTGTCCGCCAGGAGGCGGACGAGCGCGGAGCCGACGAAGCCGCCGCCGCCAGCGACCAGGGCCCGCGCCATCAGGCGCCCGCGCCGGCCTTGGCGATGGCGTCGCGGTATTCGGCGATCTGGCGGTCAAGCAACACGCGCGCATCGGCACGGCCGTCGTGGAAGTCCCGATACCATTCCGCGGTGCGTTCCAGCACGGTCTCGAGCGACCACGGCGGGTTCCAACCGAGCCTGTCGCGCGCCTTGGTGCTGTCGAGCGCCAGCAGCTGGGCTTCGGCGAGATTGGATGGCTCGACCTTCACCTCGGCCGTTCTCCATTTACGGGACAGCATCTCGACCACGCGCGCCACGGGAACGATCTCCTCGGTCTTCGGACCGAGGTTCCATCCACCGACATGGTCGGCCGGCTTGTCGAGCAGCGCCGATGCCAGCATCAGGTAGCCGTGGCAAAGCGACAGCACATGCTGCCACGGACGCGTCGCCGACGGATTGCGCAGCACAATCGGCTTGCCGGCCACCGTCGCGCGCACGAAGTCTGGAATCAACCGGTCCTCGGACCAGTCACCGCCGCCCACGATGTTGCCACCGCGCGCCGTCGCAATCGCAAGCCCGCCGGCGCCGAAGCTCGCCTGGTAGGAGGCGGCGACAATCTCGGCCGCGGCCTTCGAGGCGCTGTACGGATCCTTGCCGCCGAGCTCATCGACCTCGCGGTAGGGCCACATCCATTCCCGATTCCGGTAGACCTTGTCGGTGGTGATAACGACGGCGGCGCGCACGCCGCAAGCCCGTGCCGCTTCGAGGACATTGGCCGTACCCATCACGTTGGCGGCGAAGGTCTCGACCGGCTCCCGGTAGGAGCGCCGCACCAGCGGCTGCGCCGCGAGGTGAATGACAACGCTCGGCTTGATCTCCGACATCGCCCGCTTGACCTCGTCGGTCGAGCGGATGTCGAGGATGCGATGGCGGGCGATCTCGGCGATGCGGGCGGCCTCGAAGAGATTGGGCTCCGTTTCCGGCGCAAGCGCCGCGCCATGCACCTCCGCGCCGAACTTGGCGAGCCACGTCACGAGCCAACCGCCCGTGAAGCCGGTATGCCCGGTGACGAGGATGCGCTCGCCGGCGAGCCGCCGCTCGAACGGCAGGTTCACTAGCGGCGGCCCTTGCAAAAGGCACGGATCGTCTCCAGCACGTAGGACAGCTCGGGCTGTCCGAGGCCGGGATAGACGCCAATCCAGAATGTGTTGGTGACGACGAGGTTGGCGTTCGGCAGGTCGCCGACCGACCGCACCTCGCGGCCGATCATGTAGGGCTGACGCACGAGATTACCGCCGAACAGCAGACGCGTGCCGATCTTCCTGTCGTTGAGATGCAGTACCAGCTCGTCGCGCGTGAACGGCGCGCCAGGTTGAACGGTGATCGGGAAGCCGAACCAGGATGGGTCGGAGCGCTCCGTCGCCTCAGGCAGGATCAGGAACTCCTCGAGCTCCTTCAGCCCCTCTTTCAGGGTCGCGAAGTTGCGCTTCCGGTCGGCGATGAAGCCCTCCAGCCGGTCGAGCTGCGCGAGGCCTACCGCGGCCTGCATGTCGGTAATCTTCAGGTTAAAACCGAGATGCGAGTAGATGTACTTGTGGTCGTAGCCGTGCGGCAGGTCGCCCAGCTTCCACTTGAAGCGCTTGAGGCAGGTATTGTCCTTGCCCGGGGCGCAGTAGCAATCGCGGCCCCAGTCGCGGAACGATTCAGCGATGCGCTTGTAGTTGGCGTTGTTCATGAACACCGCGCCACCCTCGCCCATCGTGATGTGATGGGCCGGGTAGAAGCTACAGGTCGCGATGTCGCCGAACGTGCCGACATGTTTGCCGTCGTAGGTCGAGCCCAGTGCGTCGCAGCAATCCTCGATCAGGAACAGGTCGTGCTTTTCGCAGATCGCCTTGATGGGGGCGATGTCGAACGGATTGCCTAGCGTGTGCGCCACCATGATGGCCCGTGTCTTCGGGGTGATCGCCGCCTCGATCTGCGCAGGATCGATGTTGTAGGTCTTGAGCTTCACGTCGACGAACACCGGCACCAGACCCCAATGCAGGCTGGGATTGACCGTCGTCGGGAAGCCCGTGGCTGCCGTGATCACCTCGTGCCCCGGCTTGAGGGCGCGATCACGCAGCTTAGGCGAGGTGAAGGTCGAAAGGGCGACGAGGTTGGCGCTCGAGCCGGAATTGACCGTGATGACGTGCTTGGCGCCGACTCGCTTGCCGAAGCGCTCTTCGAAGGAATCGTTGAAGCGACCGGTCGTCAGCCAGAAATCCAGCATCGAGTCGGCCAGCATCTGCATATCGGAGGCGCCGTAGACCCGGCCGGAAACCGGAACGGGCGAACTTCCGGGCTCGAAGGCTCTCGGCGCATGCTTCAGCGAGTGATATTCGGCAATCAGGTCGTGGATCTGGCGGCGAATCCCTTCGGCGCGATCCCCTGTCGCGGTCTGGGTGGCGGTTCCGTCAGCCATCTTGCATCCCGTCCTTTGATTTGCGGCTGCTCCCTAGCACAGGTGCAAGGCTCAGGCCTTCTTTTCCCACCCGCCGGTAGGCGTCTGCTGCCAGTAGATCAGGGCGTGGCCGGCGGTCTTGTAGGCCTTCCAGCGCTCGCGCGCGTCGGCCACGGCCGTCTCATCGCGGCCGTCGAACAGCTCGAAACAGCGCCTATAGTCGCCGACCTTCTCGGACTTCGCTCGATCTGCAACGAAAAGGAACCCGGCACTGTTCGGATTCTCGTCGAGATGCGTGAGCCATACCGGCTGGCGATCGGCATCGCCGTCTCGCGCCGCGCCGTGCGGCAGGAAGCCGTTCGGGTCGCAGGTCCAGAGATGGGTATTCAGCGAGTCGACGCGTTCCGGTGAACCGAGCATGACGACCGCCCGCTCGCCCGCCTGCAGGGTCTTGGCCAGCAGGCGGGGCAAGGCATCTTCAAGAGACGACCGTGTCAGATGATAGAAATTGACCTCGGTCGCCATGAGGTCAGCGCTCGTAGTTGTCGGCGATCAGCTTGTCGAGCAGGCGCACGCCATAAGCCGTTGCGCCCTTCGGCGTCGTGCTGTCACCTTTGCTCGACCAGGCCACGCCCGCAATATCGAGATGCGCCCAGGCGACACCATCCTGCACGAACCGCTGCAGGAACTGTGCAGCGGTAATCGAGCCGCCGTCCCGGCCATTGCTGACGTTCTTCATGTCGGCGATCTCGGAGTCGATCAGCTTGTCGTACT
>CAYRBQ010000105.1:0-9593 GCA_964422305.1 uncultured Reyranella sp.
CCCGTGGCGATGGTGAGGTTCCTGCGGCTCTTCGCGTCGCTCAAATAGGCGCGCGCCGAGGACCAGCGGCGCGCGCGGCCGTTGATCGTGGTCTGGTAGTAGCCGACGCCTTCCTGGTTCCTGCCGTTGAAGTCCGGATTGGCCGGGTAGCCGGCCTCGACCGCGGCGTCGTGCAGCGCCTTCGCGAGCGTCGGCTGCCAGCGATGGTCGGTGACCTTGAGCGGTCCGCCGGTACCGTGGAACTCGTCGGCGCCGCGGACATTGTCCTCGGCCTTCCTGAAGTAGGGCAGGACCGAATCGTAGTCCCAGCCCTCGCAGCCGCGCTGGCGCCACTCGTCGTAGTCGGCCGAGTTGCCGCGCATGTAGACCATGCCGTTGATCGAGCTGGTGCCACCCAGCACCTTGCCGCGCGGCTGGTACATGATGCGGTTGTTCAGCTCGGGCTCGGGCTCCGAGTCGAACATCCAGTTCACCTTCGGATTGGTGTAGGTCTTGTGGTACCCGAGCGGCACGTGAATCCAGGGATAGGTGTCCCTGGGTCCGGCCTCGAGCAGCAGCACGCGGAAGCGGCCGTCCTCGGAGAGGCGGCCGGCGACGGCGCAGCCCGCGGAGCCGGCGCCCGTCACGATATAGTCGAACGTTCCTCCGTCTTTCATGGTTGAAGAGCCTAGCCCCTTCCTCCCCTTCGCGGAAACCGCGAAGTCGGTGCTAGGTCGCTGTGCGACCTAGCACCTGAGGTGCCCTCGCTCTGCGAGGGCGGAGGGGGCATGAGCGACGTGCGTCCGACCCCTCCGTCGTCGTATGACGACGACACCTCCCCTGCACGGAGTCCGTGCAGGGGAGGGGAAGTATCAGGAGCCTGATTATCTCCAGCCTCTATCTCGCGCTTGGCGCCATGACGATCCAGCAGTCGCTGGCGACCATGGGCCGGTCGACGGTGCCGCTGATCGCGGCGGCGATCGTGGCCGACCTGGCGATCGATCCGGCGCTGGTCGGCGTCTATCTCGCCATCGGCTCGGTCGCGGGCTTCATGACCACGATGGGCTGCGGCGGCTTCATCCTGCGCTACGGGGCGCTCCGCATGACGCAGGTCGGCATGGCGATGCTGGGCTTCGGGCTTGCCGTCACGACGCCGGGCTGGCTGCCGCTGTTCGCGCTGGGCGCCTTCGTGGGCGGGCTGGGGCAGGCGCTCTCGACGCCGTCGAGCTCGCACCTGCTGGGGCGCCTGTCGCCGAAGCACCTGGCGCCGCTCGTCTTCTCGATCAAGCAGACCGGCGTGCCGGCCGGGCTGATGGCGGCGGGCGTCGTGGCCCCGTGGATCGTGGCGATCGCCGACTGGCGCACCGCGCTGCTGGTGATCGCCGCGCTCTGCCTGATCACGGTGGCGGCGCTGCAGCCGCTGCGCGAGCGCTTCGACATCGACCGCAATCCCGCGCAGCCCCTGTCGCCGGCCGACATCCGTGCCAACGTCGCCTCCGTGGTCGGCGATCCGGCGCTGCGCACCATGTGCCTCGCGATGTTCAGCTTCGTCGGCCTGCAGACGCTGTTCACCGGCTTCTTCGTCCTCTACCTGGTGCGCGGCCTGGGCTATGACCTCGAGCGCGCCGGGCTGGTGTTCGCCATCGCCGTCGCGGTCGCGGTGCCGGCGCGCATCTTCTGGGGCTGGCTCGCCTCGCGCTTCGTGCGGCCGGCACTCCTGCTCGCGCTGCTCGGCATCGCGATGGCCGCCTCGGCGGTTCTGACGGCGATCATCGCGCCCACCTGGCCGACCTGGGTGGCGACCCTGGTCGCCGCCGCGCTCAGCGTCACCGGCGTGAGCTGGCACGGCGTGCTGCTGGCGGAAGTCGCGCGGCTGTCGCCGCCCGGCCGCATCGGCGCCACCACCGGCGCGGTGCTGGCCTTCGGCGATGCCGGCGCGCTGGTACTGCCGCTGCTGTTCAGCGGCGCGCTGACGCTCAGCGGCGAGTACGGGCCGGGCTTCCTGATCGGCGGCGCGCTGGCGCTGGCCGTCGGCCTGCTGGGTCTCCGGCGGCCCGGCTAAGAATGGCGGCGTCCCGAGCATAGTCCTCGCCGGGTGCGAGACGTATCCATCCGCCGCCTCAAGCAACGGAATGGATACGCAAATGAAGACACGCACTCTCGTCATCGCCGCGGCGCTGCTGGCCGCTGTCCCTCTGTATGCCGACGTGCGCGCCGACGTGCCCGCCGGCATCGCCGCCTCGGGCGAGCAGAGGATCGCGTTCCTCCACGCCGAGGGCGCGCAGGTCTACGAATGCAAGGCCGGCGCGAACGGCGCGCTCGCCTGGACCTTCCGCGAGCCGGTCGCGACGCTGATCGAGAACGGCAAGACGGTGGGCCGCCATTATGCGGGGCCGAGCTGGGAGCTCGCCGACGGAAGCCTCGTGATGGCCAAGGTCGCGGGCCGCGCACCCGGCGCCAGCGCCGGCGACATCCCGCTGCTGAAACTCGAGGTCACGGACCGCAAGGGCGGCGGCGGACTCGCCGGCACCACCACCATCCAGCGGATCAACACCCGGGGAGGCGTCGCCGAGGGCGCCTGTCCGACGGCGGGCGCGCTGCTCTCCGTCCCGTACTCGGCCGACTACGCGTTCCTGAAAAAGTAGCTCCACCCCAACCGACAGACAGAGAGAAGGAAATACGTCATGAGACTCGTCACACCGTTCATCGCCGTGCTGCTCGCCTCCGCGAGCGTGCCGGCCCTGGCCACCGACAAGGCGGCCGGTCCCGCGCCGCGCGCGCAGGGCTGGCTGGTCAAGAGCTACGGCGAGGTCGAGATGCCCGCCGCAGCCGCGACCGCCCCGCAGGCGGCCGAGCTGAAGAAGATCGCCGTCACCCGCTCGCCCGACGACATGGCGAAGCTGCAGTGGTGGAGCGTCGGCGGCCCGGCCTATCGCTGGAACGAGATCCTGCTCGACCAGATGCAGGAGGCGTTCGTGACCCTGCCGATGTCGGCGCGCCATCTCGCGCTCTTCCAGGCGGCGCTCGACGACGCCACCGCCGTGGCGCGCGGCCAGCGCAAGGGCACCACCGGCCCGTCGGAGTACGCCGCCGCCGCCGCGGCTGCCGCCGAGGTGATGAGCTACTTCTTCCCGGCCAAAGCCGCGCAGTTCGCCGCCAGAGCCGACGAGGCGATCCGGGTCCGCCTCGCCGCCGGCGCCGACCAGGCGCAGGATGCCTCGACCGGCCGCGCGATCGGCCAGAAGGTCGGCGCGCTCGCCGTCGCCTACGGCAAGGCCGACGGCAGCGACGCCAAGTGGACGGGCAGCGTTCCCGAGGGCAGCGACAAGTGGAAGGGCACCAACCCGATCGCGCCGATGGCCGGCACGTGGAAGGCGTGGGTGCTGAGCACCAACGACGAGTTCCGTCCCGCGCCGCCGCCGGCAGTCGAGTCGGAGAAGCTCAAGAAGGACCTGGCCGAGCTCAAGGAGTTCAAGCGCTCGCCCAAGTCGAACCACCGTGCGACCTTCTGGGAAGTGAACGGCGGCGCACGCGCCCACACGATGTGGAACGACATCGCCCGCGAGAAGTTGCTCGAGTACGGCTATTCGCCGGCGGTCGCCGCGCGCGTGCTGACGGCGGTCAACGTGGCGCTGCTCGACGCCGGCATCGCCTGCTGGGATGCCAAGTTCACCTTCTGGTATCCGCGGCCCACGATGGTCGACGCCGAGTTCAAGAGCGTCTTCCCGGCGCCCAACCATCCGAGCTATCCGGCCGCGCACGGCTGCTTCTCGACCGCCGCGGCGGTGGTCCTGGCGGGCGTCTTCCCGCAGGACAGGGAGCGTCTGCTGGCGATCGGCAAGGAAGCGGCCGAGGCCCGCACCTGGGCCGGCATCCACTACCGCTTCGACATCGACGCGGGCCAGGAGATCGGCCGCAAGGTGGCGGGCAAGACCCTGGAGCGCTCGTTCGGCACCAAGGGCTTCTAGGGGGCCTTCGTCCGTCTATCTCGCGGAGGCCATCGCCAGTCCGGCGATGGCCTCCGATGGCGTGACGCCGAAGGCGTTGCGGAAGGTCCGGGTGAGATGGGCGGTGTCGGCGAAGCCGCCGTCCATGGCCGCCGTTCGCACGAGCTCTCCCGAGGCGATCTGCCGGGCGGCGCGGCGCAAGCCGGCCCATTGCTTGAACCGCCGGAAGGTCTGGCCGGTGCCCGCCTTGAACAGGCGCAGCGCCCGGGTCCTCTCCATCTTCAAACGATCCGCGAGCTCGAACTGGGTCATCCGGGACATCGGATCCGAGGTCAGCTCCTCGATGACGCTCGCCAGTTGCAGCGGAAAGGCGGGCAGGCCGTGGGCGAGACGCCGGCGCAGTTCGGCCTGCGCCTCCGCGCCCTGGAAGATGGCCTCGAAGGCGAGGTGGCCGAGACGGCCCTGCAGGCGTTCGGCGAGTGCGGCACCGTCCGGCCATGAGAGGCCGTCGAGGTACATCGCGTTGATACCGCCCTCGCAGATCACCTCGTGCTCGATGCCCGGGCGGATCAGCACGACATCGCCGGTGACCCGCATGCCGTTGCCGATGACGGAGACGGCGCCCCGGATGCCCGAGATCACGCAGGTGACGGGATTGCCGTGCAGCGCGACCCGGTCGATGCCGGCCGAGAAGACCGAGGTCGCGAAGGGAGGGGCGGCGATCGCCATGCCTTTTCTATTGCGCGCACGTTCGTTCAACGCAAGGGGCGCTGCTGCCCGTACACTGCGCCCGTGAGTGCCGCGAGGAACAAGGACAACTATCTGAAGGCCAAGGCCGCCTTCAACGACGGCGACCTCGGTCGCTGCATGAGCTACTACGCGCCCGATCATCAGCTCCGGTCGCGAGATGTGGGACCGGGGCGCCAGCATATCGAGCAGGCGCTGGCATCGACGCGGGAGAGCTGGCCCGATCTCCGGATCGTGGTCGAGCATGCCGTCGCCGAGGACGATTGGGTCATGGGCCGTTGCACCACGACCGCGACACACACCAGGCCCGTGATGGGCGTCCCGCCGACCCACCGGCGCATCCAGGCGGCGTTCTGGGACCTGCACCGGTTCGATCCTCAGGGCCGGATCGTGGAAACCTGGAATCTGACGGACAGCCTCGCGATCATGCAGCAGCTCGGGCTCGTTCCCTCGCGCGGCTGAGGGGTGCTACAACCCTCGGCCATGAAGACCAAGCTCCTCGGCCGCACCGGCGTCTCCGTCTCCGAACTCTGCTTCGGCACCATGTCGTTCGGCGGCGATGCCGACGAGCCCACCTCGGCCGCCATGTACAAGGCGGTTCGCGACGCGGGCATCAACTTCTTCGACACCGCCGACGAGTACAGCAAGGGCAAGTCCGAGGAGATCCTCGGCCGCCTGATGAAGGGTCACCGCGACGAGCTGGTGGTCGCCACCAAGGTCAACAGCCAGCAGGGCCCCGACGTCAATGCCCGCGGCACCTCGCGCCGCCACGTCGTGCGCGCCATCGACAATTGCCTGAAGCGCCTGCAGACCGACCGCGTCGACGTGCTGTTCCTGCACCGCTACGACGCCATGACGCCGATCGAGGAGTCGATGCGCGGCCTGGAGGACGTAGTGCGCGCCGGCAAGGTGATCTATCCGGCGGTCAGCAACTGGTCGGCCTGGCAGACCCAGCGCGCGCTCGACATCCAGGAGCGCAACAACTGGGCGCGCCTGCAAGTCATCCAGCCGATGTACAACCTGGTGAAGCGCCAGGCCGAGGTCGAGCTGCTGCCGATGGCCGAGGCCAACGGCGTCGGCGTCATCCCCTACAGCCCCGCCGCCGCGGGTCTGCTCTCGGGCAAGTATTTCGGCCAGGCCACCGGCCGCTTGAAGACCAACAAGATGTACGAGGCGCGCTACGGCGAGGAATGGGCGTTCCAGACCGCCGAGAAGTACGTGGCACTCTGCAAGGCCAAGGGCCTGCATCCGGTGAGCGCGGCGATCGCCTGGGTGGCGACCCATCCGGCGGTGACGGCGCCGATCATCGGCGCGCGCAACCTCGACCAGCTCAAGGATTCGCTGGCCGCCATCAGGGTCGACATGACTCCGGCGCTGCGAAAGGAGATCTCCGATCTCTCGCGCACGCCGCCGCCCGCGACCGACCGGCTGGAAGAGCAGAAGCCGCCGGCGGCTTAGAGAGAAGGCCGCCGCAACGCGGCGGAGCGCCAGCGCAGTCAGGCGTCGGCGGTGACCGGCGCCTCGCTGCCGCAATGGCTGCAGACGGGGCTCGCCATGGCGCGGAGCCCACGGCAGCGCGGGCAGACGCCGAGGTCGAACTTCGAGAGCTGGAGCGGTGGCCCGCCGTGCGTCGCAGGTGCTGCAAAGAGATCGCGCAGAGTGTCGCGCCAGGTCATGCACCTGGCCTGTCGCAAACATCGATCCATTCGGCGCCGACCAGCTCGGCCATGCGCGCGGGCGCGATGCGGAGCGCGGCGTTGGTCGAGCCGGCCGCCGGCACCACCTCGTCGAACGCCTTGAGCGAGACGTCGCAGTAGACGGGAAGGGCGGTCGCGAGGCCGAACGGGCAGACGCCGCCCACCGGATGGCCGGTCGCAGCCACGACCTCGTCGGCCGACAGCATGCGCGGCTTGCCGCCCAGCACGTCCTTGATCTTGCGGTTGTTCAGCCGCGCGTCGCCCGCCGTCACGATCAGCAGAGTGCGGTCCTTGATGCGAAGCGACAGCGTCTTGGCGATCTGGGCGGGCTCCACGCCGTGCCCACGCGCGGCCATCTCGACGGTGGCGGTGCTGGCTTCCAGCTCGACGATGGCGATGTCGGGCGCGTGGGTTTCGAGGAACGAGCGAACGGACTCGACGGTCATGCGGCAACCTTTTAGCGTCCCGTCCGAACGAGGGTAAAGGGAAGGACGCCGCCATGCCGGTCATCGACGCCCAGGTCCATTGCTACGAGCGCAACCACCCGGGCCGGCCGTGGGCTGCGGTGCTGGCCGGGCCGCCGGAGGTGACCGGGCCGGACATGATCAAGGCGATGGACGAGGTCGGTGTCGACGGCGCCTTGCTGGTCTCTGTCTACACGATGTACCGCTGGGACGAGAGCTACGCGGTCGGCGTTCAGAAGGCCTATCCCGGCCGCTTCGGCGTCATCAAGCCGGTCAACGCCAACGATCCCAAGGTCGCCGAGACCATCACCGACTGGGCGAAGATGGACGGCACCGTCGCCTGCCGCATCATGTTCACGCCCGAGATCTCGACCGACGCGGCCGATCCCGGCATCAACCGCGTGCTGTCGACGGCGGGGAAGAACGACCTGCCGGTGAACCTGATGGCGCGCGGGCGGCTGGAGCAGGTGGCCGAGCTCGCCAAGCGCAATCCGGACACGACCCTGGTGATCGACCATCTCGGCCTCGAGCAGCCCTTCGTGCCGCCCGCGCCCAAGGAACCGTGGAAGGAGCTGCCGAAGCTGCTGGCGCTCGCCAGGCATCCGAACGTGGTGGTGAAGATCACCGGCGCCTGTACGCTCAGCCACGAGAAATTCCCCTACAAGGACATCCGCGAGCCGCTCGGCCGCATCTTCGACGCGTTCACGCTGGACCGCTGCATGTGGGGCACCGACTGGACGCGCGCGGTGAACCTGCTCACCTACAAGGATGGCGTCGATTCCTTCAAGGCGGCAGACTGGCTGAGCGACGGCGACCGCGCCAAGCTGATGGGCGGCTCGCTCGAGAAGATCTACGGCTGGTCGCCGAAGAAGACGTGACATGCAGGACTCGCGCGGTCTCTACCTCCTGTGGTTCATCGCCAGCGCGATCTGGGGGATCGGCTGGACGATTCATGTACGCACGAGCTGCGCGATCATCATGGCGCGCAACGAGCTGGTCTGTGAGCCGAGCGACATTCCGGTTCTGATGTACCTGATCGGCCGGCCGAATTTCTCGTTCGGCGCGGCGCTTCTTTGGGGCCTCTCCGTGCCGGCCGTCACGCTGATCGGCCTGTTCGTGGTGATCCTGCTGGTGCGGCGGATCACCGGGCAGTCCGACCGCTAGGGTGGGCGGCACTGCCCGCTCCGATCGGGCGCTGCGGGAGCTGCGGGCTACAGCGCCTTGAGGGCGTCCTGCACCTCGTCGACATGGCCCGCGACCTTGACCTTGCGCCAGATCTTGCGGACGACGCCGTCCTTGTCGATCAGGAAAGTAGCGCGGTCGATGCCCATGTACTTGCGGCCGTAGAGGCTCTTCTCGATCCACGTGCCGTACTTCTCGCAGACCTTGCCGTCCTCGTCGGAGACCAGCGGGAAGTTGAGGTCGTACTTGGCCTTGAACTTGTCGTGGCGGGCGACGCTGTCCTTCGAGACGCCGATCACCTGTGCCTTCAGCTTCTTGAAGGCGGCAGCGCCGTCGCGGAAGCCGCAGGCCTCGGTCGTGCAGCCCGGCGTGTCGTCCTTGGGGTAGAAGTAGAGCACCACCGGCTTGCCGCGCAGCTCGGACAGCTTGAGCTTGCCGCCGCCGTCGGTCGCGGCCGTGAAATCGGGAGCCTTCTTGCCTTCGACGACGCTCATTTCTCTCTCCTCGGATGCCAGCCGGCGGCGCGCGCCGGCGCCTCGACGATTCGCTCGTATATAGCACGCACCGCCTGCGCTTCGCCCTCGATGCGGCGCCGGAGATCGGCGAGATCCTGCGCGCCCTCGATGGCGGCGATCAGGCGCTGCTGTCCCTCGGGCGCCCTGGTCTCGTCGAAGGCCGCCTCGTCGGCGTTCAGGGTGAGACGCAGCAGGCTCTGGACGTCGGAGAGCAAGGTGCGTGTCTCGCGCAGCCGCTCGGCGTCTGCCCTGTCGATCAGGCCGGCCGTCGCCATGCGCCGCAGCATCTCGGCGGGATGGGGATCGAGGATGTCGGGCCGCGCCGCGGCATGCCGGAGCGCCAGATACTGCGCCACGAAGTCGATATCGAACAGGCCGCCGGGAAGGTGCTTGAAGTCCCAGGCGCTCTTGGGCGGCGCGTGCTGGGCGATGCGGTCGCGCATGTCGGCCACGTCGCGCACCAGCGCCTCGCCGTCGCGAGGCCGGCAGAGCGTCGACCTCACCGCCTCGGTCAGACGGTCGACCAGGCCGGCCGGGCCGTGGATCACGCGCATGCGGGTGAGCGCCATGTGCTCCCATGTCCAGGCCGACTGCGCATGATAGGTTTCGAAGCCCTCCAGTGAATTGGCGAGCGGCCCGGCGCGGCCCGAAGGGCGCAGCCGCATGTCCACCTCGTAGAGCGCTCCCTCGTTGGTATGGGCGGTGAGCGCCGTCACGATCTTCTGGCTGAGCCGCGTGTAGTACTGGATGGGCGACAGCGGCTGCGGGCCGTCGGAGGCCTCCATGTCGGGCGGGATGTCATAGACGAAGATGAGGTCGAGATCGGACGTCGCCGACATTTCGCGGCTGCCAAGCTTGCCGAGGCCCAGCACCGCGAGCCTCTGGCCGCGGAAGCCGCCATGGGTTTCGGCGAAGCGCTGCTCGACCCGGTCGCAGAGCGAGGAGATGGTGGCAGCGGCGATGTCGGAGTAGGCGAGGCCCGCCTGTCCCGGCCGGACGATGCGCTTGATCTGCTGCACGCCCACCTGGAAGCGCCGGTCGTTGGCCCAGCGCCGCGCGAGG
>CAYRBQ010000106.1:0-9555 GCA_964422305.1 uncultured Reyranella sp.
ATGCCGACATCGACGAACTGACCCTTGCCGGTCTTGTGGGCGCGCAGGATTGCCGAGACGATCCCGAAGGCGCAGGTGATGGCCGGCACGATGTCGCCGACGCCCGGGCCGACTTTCATCGGCGTGTCCTTGTCCGGTCCGGTGATGGCCATGATGCCGCCCATCGCCTGGCTGATGACGTCGTAGGCCGGGAAATCAGCATAGGGGCTCTTGCCGGTGCGCACGTCGCCGAAGCCGCGGATCGTGGCGTAGACCAGCTTCGGATTGCGTGCGTGCAGGGTTTCGTAGCTGAGACCCAACCGATCCATCACGCCGCCGCGGTAGTTCTCGACGACCGCGTCTGCATTGTCGCAGAGCTTCAGGACGAGTTCCCGGCCTTCCGCCGTCTTGAGGTCGATGCCGATCGATTTCTTGTTGCGGTTGACCGAGGCGAAATAGCCGCCGAACGCCTTGAGCTTGTCGTCCTTGTGATAGGGACCGATGATTCGCGTATGGTCGCCGTCGAGCGGCTCAACCTTGATGATCTCCGCGCCCTGGTCGGCCAACAGCATGGTGCAGTAGGGGCCCGCCAGCATCTGCGTGAGGTCGACGATCCTCACGCCGTCGAGAGCGCCTAGGACCTCGCTCATGGCCGGGGGCGCGCGACTCCAGTCGCGCGTCTTTGCCGGCGGCCAACGATGATCGCGCCACGGGAGTGGCGCGCCCCCAGCCTCACTTCTCTCCCCAGTGGCTGCGCCGCTTGATCAGCACGGTGCGCTCGCCCTCGAAGATGTGCCTGTCGTCCTGGTTCACGCCGTAGTGCCTGAAACGGACGACGCCGGCGTCGGCCTGCTTGGCGTCCTTCTTCTCCAGCACCTCGGTGTAGCAATAGAGCGTGTCGCCGTGGTGCAGCGGACCCTTCAGCCGGATCTTGTCCATGCCGAGCTCCATCAGGGCGTTTTCGGCCGTGTCCTCGGCCGCGAGGCCGATGCACATGGAGATGGTGACGCCGCCGAAGCCCAGCCGCTTGCCGTAGGGCATCGACTGGGTGAGGTGCTCGTTGAAGTGCGCCTCGGCGGTGTTCATGGTCACGTTGGTGATCCAGACCTGCTCCATCGGCTCCACGGTCTTGCCGCGCGCGTGCTTCATCACGTCGCCGACGGTGAAGTCCTCGAAGTAGTTCGCCTTGCCGGTGAGGGCGGAGACTTTCATCAATTCCTCCCGCGGCCGAGCAGGCGATCCGAGATGATGCGCTTCTGGATCTCCGAAGTGCCCTCGAAGATCTTGGTGAGGCGTGCATCGCGCCAGTGGCGCTCGACCGAGTGCAGGGTCGTGTAGCCCGCGCCGCCGTGGATCTGCAGGCCCTCACTGCACACACGCTCCGCCATTTCGGAGGCGAACAGCTTCACCATCGAAGCTTCCTTGTCGCAGCGCTGGCCGGTGTCGATCTGCTCGCAGACGAAGTAGTTGAGCTGGCGCGCCGCCTCTATCTGCGTCGCCATCTCGGCGATCTTGAAGCGGATCGCCTGGAAGTCGGCGATCGGCCGCTCGAACTGGCGACGCTCGCCGGCGTAGCGGATCGAATCGTCGAGCGCGCCCTGGGCGAGGCCGATGGCGCGGGCCGCGGTGTGGGCACGTGCCGTCTCGAGGCCTGCGGTGGCGTAGTAGAAGGCCTGGCCTTCCTCGCCGATCATGTCGGTGGCCTCGACGCGGAAATTGTCGAAGGCGAGCTCATAGGTCTTCCAGCCGAAGTAGCCGATCTTGGGGATCGGCGCGCCGCTCACGCCCTTGGGCAGCGTGCCGCGCTTCTTCTCGACGAAGAACATGGAGAGGCCGAGATGGCGCTTGCCCGGCGGGGCATCCGAAGTGCGCGCGATGATGATCAGGAAGTCGGCGCCGTCGGCGAAGGTGCACCAGTACTTGTTGCCGCTGATCAGGTAGCCGGTGCCGTCCTTGCGGGCGCGGCAGGAGATGTTGGAGATGTCCGAGCCAGCGTTCGGTTCCGACATGGAGAAGGCGCCGAGGAACTCGCCCTTGGCCATGCGCGGCAGGTAACGGGCGCGCTGTTCCTCGCTCATCATCTGCGAGCCGATGAGAAGGTTGCCGCGGGCGATGATCGAGGCGACGCTCATCCAGCCGCGCGACAGCTCCTCGGTGACGAGGCAGTACTCGAAGCAGCCGAGGCCGAGGCCGCCATACTGCTCGGGGATCAGGATGCCGAAATAGCCCAGCTCGGCCATCTTCTCTCGCAAGTCCATCGGAATGTCGCCCTTCTCGGGATCGAGCTTGTTGGCGACGGGCAGGACCTCGTTCAGCGTGAACTCGCGGGCCTGCTCCTGGATCATGCGGCGTTCTTCGGTGATGTACGGCATTACGCGGGAGTCCTTTGGCGAACGAGATTGGTGCGCTTGAAGTCGATCACGAGCTCCTCGCGCTGATTGAAGCCTTTTGTGTGCCAGGTGACGATCCCGAACCCCTTGTGGGAATCGGAGACGCGCCGGTCGAGCACGACCGATTCGGCATGCAGCGAGTCGCCCGGATAGACAGGCTGGTGGTAGGTGAGCTCATTGACGCCGAGGAACGGTCCGCCGCCCTCGCTCAGGTCCTCGACCGTGAGCCCGAACACGGTGGTGAAGACCAGCAGCGGGTTGGCGACGATGTCGGGATGGCCGTGCGCACGGGCGTAGGCGGCGTTGTAGTAGTGCGGATTGAAGTGCAGCGTGAGCGTCGTGAAGAGCGTGCTCTCCGACTCGGTGATCGTGCGTCCCCAATGATGCTTGAAGACGCGGCCGGCCTCGAAATCCTCATAGCGGTTGCCCTTGGGCACCAGCCGGGCGCGGGCCCTGAAATCCTCTGACATTCTGTCTCCGTCAATTCTTCGCGGACGCGCGGACGAGATCGCCGATATCGCCGAGGCTGTCGACGCGTTCGATCGCATCGTGCAGGCGGCGGGCGCCGGCCGCGCCGAGCAACGGTGTGACCAGGCTGTCGAACTTGGTCTCGATCGCCTGGCGCTGCTTCCCGAGGTCGGGCCACGGGATACCCGAGTCGTGCGTCGCCTCGATAGTTGTGCCGTCGTCGAGCTGGATCGCCATCTCGGCGAGCGAATGCTCCCAGTTCGGCTTGAAGTCGATCGACATCTTGTCCCGCAGCGCCTTGATGCGCGGCTCCTGGGTCACGGTCTCGTTGTAGGAGTCGAGGTTCGCGGTATCGACGCCGGTCAGCGCCATCGCCACGGTCTGGCGCAGCGAGAACTTGGCCTCCAGCCCGGTCGTCGGATGCGGGATGTTGCACACCCGGTCGGCGCCCGAGTCGATCCTGAGCAGGATCTTCCGCACGCGCTCGGGCGGGAAGTTGCTCTTCAGCCGGATCTCCTTGGCGCACTCGATGGGCGCGTGCGTGAGGTAGCAGGCGGCATGGTACTTGAAGAGGTTGTTGCGCAGGTGCCAGCCCTGCGGGGGCTCGCCTAGCGCGGCATCGACCGAGAGATGGTTGCTCTGCGAGGAGGCGAAGCCCTGGTCGCATTCCAGCGAGTCGCCGCGGGCGGTGAAGCCCTTGGCGGCGAGACGGGCGGCGCGTAGTCCGTGCTCCGACGCCGTGCCGGCATGCAGCGGCTTGCACATGGTGCCGAAGTTCGACTTCAGGCCGGCAGCCTGGGTGGCGGCGATGCCGAAAGCGACGGCGAGCTGCTTGTCGGTGAGGCCGAGCATCCGGCCGGTAGCGGCCGTGGCCGAGAAGGAGCCCACGGTGCCGGTGACGTGGAAGCCCTTCTGGTAGTGGCTCGGCGCCACGAGGCGGCCGACCCGGCCCGAGGTCTCGTAGCCTGCGACGAAGCTCTCGATGAAGAGACGGCCGGAGGCCTTCATCTGCTCGCCGAGCGCCAGCAGGGCTGGGACCACCGTGACCGTCGGGTGGCCGCCCATGGAGAAGTTCACGTCGTCATAGTCCAGCGCGTGGCTGGCGGAGCCGTTGATGAGTGCTGCCGTCGAGGGCAGCACGGTCTCGGAGCGGCCGACCAGGGTCGCGGGGCCCTTGGCGCCGTCCTCCAGTGCCTCGCGGATCAGGATGTCGGTCAGCTCTTCTTGGGCGCCGGGAATGGTGACGGCGAACCAGTCGAGCAGGCATTGCTTGGTGCGCTCGACGAGATCCTCGGGCAGGTCGTTCCAGCCGAGATGGGCGGCGCGCTTGGCGATCTCTGCCGTGACGGCGACAGCGGCCATGATTTCCTCCGGGAGTTGGGCGGACGGAGTGTCGAACACCGGCCGCGGCCTTGTCCACTCTCAGGGCTTTCGCGCAACGATATGGAAGATGTGCCAGTGCTTGGCGTTGCCGCGCGGGGTGACGCCGTCATCCTCCTCTTCCTCGAACATCTCGAGGTCGAGGCCGTCGAGGTGGGCGAGCGACTCGTCGCGGGAGAGGAAGGTCATGCCGGGGCGACCGGCCCAGCTATCGCGCGGCCCGTACCATTGGCCGGAGAAGCGGCCGCCCGAGGGCAGGGCCTCGCGAATGCGCGCCCAGGTCCGCAGGAACGCAGGCGGTTCGCAGAGAGGCATGGCGAAACTGGAGTTCACCAGATGGACGCCGAGCGGCACCGGCGCCTCCTCGAGACGAGCCTGCACCGGCGTGAGATCGGCGTGATCCGTCAGGTCGCGGGCCAGGAGCTGACGCAACGCCTCGGGTTCGGCGTCGACAGCGATCACGCGCCAGTTGCGCCGCAGCATCTCCACGACGTCGCGCCCGTCGCCGCAACCGAGGTCGATGGCGAGCGCGTCGGGTGGCGTCGTGCCGAACGCATCGAGCGCAGCAACGAGCGTTCGACGCGGCGGCCGGTCGCGAAGCTTCGCATAGTAGTCGCCCCAACCGGCAGACCGGTCGCTTTTCGTCATGCGCGTTCTCTCTCGCCCTCGGCGCTTGTCGTATGGCTGCTCGTGTGATCGTATCGCATTTCATAATAAATGAAGTCGGGACTCCGGGAGGAAATCATGAAGGGGTTGGGAAGCCTCGTTGTCGCTGCCGCCATCGCGCTCGCGCCGGTCGCCGCCCGCGCGGATCTGAAGACGATCACCGAGGCCGCCAAGAAGGAAGGCGAGCTCACCTGGTATATCGCGCACTACACCTCCGAAGGTGCCGAGGATATCGGCCGCGGATTCACCGAGATGTACGGCATCAAGGTCAATGTCGTGCGCACGACGGCCCAGGTCGCCTACCAGCGCCTGCTTCAGGACATCAAGAACAACCAGACGATCTGCGACGTCTTCTCGTCCACCGATGTCGGCCACTATGTCCGCCTGAAGGCCGAGGGCCGCTTCGACAAGTACATCCCCGAGGCCTCGTCCAAGATCGTGCCCACGTTCCAGAACTTCGACCCCGACGGTTTCTATCACACGACGTCGGCCGGCCTGGTCACGCTCACCTACAACACCGCGAAGGTGAAGCCCGAGGAGGCACCCAAGAAGTGGGAAGACCTGCTCGACATCAAGTGGAAGGGCAAGGTCTCGACCGGTCATCCCGGCTTCTCCGGCTATGTCGGCACCTGGGTGCTGACCATGAAGAAGCTCTACGGATGGCAGTACTTCGAGAAGCTCGAGAAGAACAAGCCGCAGATCGGCCGCTCGATCAACGACACCGTGACGGCGCTGAACGCGGGCGAGCGACAGGTCGCGGCCGGCGCCGACGGTTCGACGCTGTTCAGCGCGGCACGCGGCAATCCGCTGGCCGTCTCCTATCCGACGGACGGCTCCGTGCTGATCATCGCGCCGTCGGCCATCATGAAGGGCACCAAGCATCCCAACGCGGCCAAGCTCTTCATGGAATTCCTCTATTCAGTCGAGGCCGCGAAGATCAATGCCAAGCACTTCGGCATCCCGCTGCGCCCCGAGGTGCCGGCGCCTCCGGGCGCCAAGCCGATCAGCGAGGTCAAGACCGTCCGGCCGACGGTCGCCGAGATCGACAAGGGCATTCCCGAGGTGATCGAGCAATGGCGCGACACGTTCGGCAACTGAGCCGGGGCCGCCCGGCATGGCGGTGACCGCGACGGCGACCGAGGCGGGACAGGCGCCTGCCCAGCGGGCCAGCACGTTCGATTCGACCTGGCTCCTGTGGATCGCGATCATCGTGGTCCTGCTGTTCCTGGTGGTCAGCCCGTTCATCTACCTGGTGATCACCAGCTTCCAGGCCGAGCGGACGGGCGATTTCACGCTCGCCAACTACGCCACGGCGTACGGTCGTGCGCGCTACATCGACGCGTTGCTCAATTCGCTGAAGCTGGGCGCTGCATCGGCGGCGCTGGCGGGTGTCTTCGCCGTGCCGCTCGCCTGGGCGGTCGCGCGTACCGACATGCCGGGGCGGGGGCTCACCCGCATGTTGGTGCTGGCGACCTTCATCACGCCGCCCTACACCGGCGCGGTGGCCTGGATCCTGCTGGCCGGCCCCAACGCGGGCTGGCTCAACCGCCTCTACACGCTGCTGACCGGCGCCGAGGCCGGACCCTTCAACATCTACAGCTTCACCGGCCTCGCCGTCGTCATCGCGCTCTACTCGTTTCCCTACATCTTCATTTTCACGACGGCCGCGCTCGAGCTGGTCTCGTCGGAGATGGAGGACGCCGCCAACATCCTGGGAGCGGGGCCGTGGCGCACGATGCGGCGAGTGACCCTGCCGCTGGCGCTGCCCGCCATCCTGGGTGGCCTCATCATCTGCTTCCTCGAGGCGATCGCCCTGTTCGGTTCGCCGGCCATGATCGCCATCCCGGCACGCTTCAACGTGGTGACGACGCAGCTCTTCCAGTTCTTCGGCAACCCGGTGCGGGTGGAGGTGGCGGCCGCCTATGCCATGCCGCTGCTGGGAGTGACGGTGCTGCTGGTGCTGGTGCAGCGGCTGATCACGCGGCGCAAGGGATTCGTGGCGCTCACCGGCAAGGGAGGCGAGCGCCGGCCGATCCTGCTCGGCCGCTGGCGCTGGGCGATGTTCGGCTACGCCATGTTCGTGGCCGCACTCGCGGTCTTCCTGCCCTACATCTTCCTGGTCCAATCGGCCTTCGCCAAGGCGTGGGGCCGCGGCTTCCTGCTCGACAACGTAACGCTCGCGAACTTCCGCTTCGTGCTGTTCGAGCACGCGACGGCAGCGCAGTCGGTGATCAACAGCTTCCTCTACGCCGGGGCCGCCGCCACGGTCGCCGTGTTCCTGACGCTCGGCGTGGCCTACATCGTCGCGCGGAGGCTGATCCCGTTCGGCGGAGTGCTGGGCTTCCTCTGCGTTGCTCCGTTCGTCATCCCGGGCGTTGTGCTGGCGATCGGCTTCTATGCTGCCTACGCGCCGCCGCCACTCGCTCTCTACGGCACGGCGCTGATCCTGATTCTGGCCTTCACGACGCGCTTCCTGCCCGTCGGATATGTGAACGCCAGCGCGGCGATCCGCAGCCTCAATCCAGAGATGGAGGAGGCGGTGCGCGTGCTGGGCGGCAGCCGCCTGACGGCGCTGCGCAGGGTCGTGGCGCCGCTGCTCAAGCGCAACCTGCTGGGGGCCTGGCTGCTCATCTTCATCCCGGCGACGCGCGAACTGTCGGCCGCCATCTTCCTCTACGGGCCCAATACCAAGGTGGCCTCGGTCATGATCTTCGACATGAGCGAGGAGGGGAACTTCGAGCGGCTTGCGGCGCTGGCCCTGATCCTGCAAGTGCTGACCCTGCCGCTGCTCTGGATCGGGCAGAAGGCCCTGGGCCGTGATTTCATGCTGAGGCGCAACGCGACATGAGCAAGCTCGTCCTGAAGAACGTCGCCAAGCGCTACGGCGCCTTCGAGGCGGTCGCCGATTTCTCGCTGGAGCTGGTACCGGGCGAGTTCGTCTCGCTGCTCGGCCCCTCGGGCTGCGGCAAGACGACGACGCTCCGCATGATCGCCGGCTTCATGCCGCCGACGGCGGGCTCGATCGTGATGGACGGCCGGGAGATCTCCTCGCCGTCCGGCGTCGTCCCGCCGGAGCACCGGCGCATGTCGATGATCTTCCAGAGCTACGCCATCTGGCCGAACATGACGGTGGGCGAGAATGTCGGCTTCGGCCTTCAGGTGCGGAAGCTTTCGCGCGCCGAGATCGACCGCCGCGTCGACAAGATCCTCGACGTCGTGCAGATGCGCAATCTCAAGGGCCGCTATCCCGCCGAGCTGTCGGGCGGCCAGCAGCAGCGCGTCGCGCTGGCGCGGGCCATCGTCGTCGAGCCGGAGGTACTGCTGCTCGACGAGCCACTGTCCAACCTCGACGCCAACCTGCGCGAGGAGATGCGCTTCGAGATCCGCCGCCTGCACGACGAGTTCAAGATCACGACGGTCTACGTCACGCACGACCAGTCCGAGGCGATGGTGACCTCCGACCGCATCGTCGTCATGAACAAGGGCAAGATCGAGCAGATCGACGCGCCGCACGTCCTCTACGGCCGGCCGAAGAGCCGCTTCGTGGCGGGCTTCATCGGCCGCACCAACTTCCTGGAAGGCGATCATCGCGGCGGCGACGTCCGCTTCGACGGCTTCAGTGCGGCTGCGGGTCGGCTGGAGGGCGTCAACGGCAGCGGCAAGCTCCTCTATTCCCTGCGGCCGCAGGCGATCGGTCTGTCCGCCCAGAAGTCCGGCGGTTCCGGACTCGCGGTCGAGGCGGAGATCGCCGATCGGTCCTACCTCGGCGAATACTGGGATTATCAGGTGCGCCCGCTCGGGGCCGCCAAGGCGCTGCGCGTCTCGACCGGACCCAACGCCGTGTTCGAGGTCGGCAGCCGTGTCTGGCTGGAGATCGATCCCGCCGCCATGGTACGGGTGGAATAGTCGCCCAACGTAGAGTGAGAAGATGACCGCAGGACCGCTCAGCCGTTTCACCGTGCTCGATCTGACGCGCGTGCGCGCCGGTCCGACCGCCGTGCGCTATCTCGCCGACTGGGGCGCCAACTGCATCAAAGTCGAGATGCCGCCGTCGGCCGGCGAGATGGACATGGGCGGCCCGCGCCACGGGCCCGACTTCCAGAACCTCCACCGCAACAAGCGGTCGATCACGCTCAACCTCAAGGAGCCGGACGGCAAGGCCGTCTTCTTGAAGCTGGTCGAGAAGGCCGACGTGGTGGTCGAGAACTACCGCGCCGACGTGAAGTTCCGCCTCGGCATCGACTATGAGAGCCTGAAGAAGGTGAACCCGCGCCTGGTGCTGGGCTCGATCTCGGGCTTCGGCCAGGACGGGCCCTATGCCGAGCGCGCAGGCTTCGACCAGATCGCGCAGGGCATGGGCGGCCTGATGTGGGTCACGGGCATGCCGGGCGGCGGTCCGGTGCGTGCCGGCATTGCCGTCGCGGACGTGGGTGCGGGCCTTCACTGCGCCATCGGCATCCTGACGGCGCTGCTGGAGCGCGAGGTGTCGGGGCAGGGGCAGTGGATCTCGACCTCGCTGCTGCAGGCCATGATCTCGATGTGCGACTTCCAGGCCGCGCGCTGGACGCTCGCCAAGGAGGTGCCGGGCCAGGCCGGCAACAACCATCCGACCTCGATCCCGACCGGCGTCTTCAAGACCAAGGACGGCTACATCAACATCGCCGCCTCCGGC
>CAYRBQ010000107.1:0-9529 GCA_964422305.1 uncultured Reyranella sp.
AGTTCTGGAACACCATGGCGATGTCCCGGTCCTTGGGCGGGACGTCGTTCACCACGTCGCCGCCGATCGCGATGTCACCGTCCGAAATCTCCTCCAGGCCGGCGATCATGCGCAGCGTCGTGCTCTTGCCGCAGCCCGACGGACCGACCAGGACGATGAACTCCTTGTCCACGATGTCGAGATCGATGCCGCGGACGGCAAGCACCTCGTCGTACTTCTTGACGACCTTACGCAGCGTTACCTGAGCCATGTGACGTCTATCCCTTTGTCGCGCCCGCGGTGAGGCCCGCGATGTAGTAGTCCATGAGGAAGGCGTAGATGATGAGCGGCGGCGCCGCGCCGAGCAGCGCACCGGTCATGATCTGGCCCCAGTTGAAGACGTCGCCCTTGATCAGCGTCGTCACGATGCCGACCGGCAGCACCAGCTCGGTCGTCGAGGTGGTGAAGGCCAGCGGGTAGAGGAACTGCGCCCAGGCCACCGTGAAGGTGAAGATCGTCGCGGCGATGATGCCGGGAAGCGCCACGGGGATGAAGATCTTGGTGAGCGTCTGCATCCAGGTCGCGCCGTCGATCAGGGCCGCCTCGTCGAGCTCCTTGGGGATCGACGCGAAGTAGCCGATCATGATCCAGGTCGCGAACGGCACGGTGAGCGTCGGGTAGAGGATGATCATCGTCCACCAATGATTCATCAACTGGACGCCGAACGTCTCGTTGACCCACGCGAACATCTTGAACAGCGGGATGAACAGCAGGGTCTCGGGGATCAGGTAGGTGAGGAACACGCCGGTCGCCAGCGTCGCCGAGCCCCAGAACTTCATGCGGGCCAGCGCGAAGGCGGCGACCACGCTGATCATCATGGTGAGGATGACGACGCACACCGACACGATCGCCGAGTTCCTGAAGAAAATCAGGAACTGGTTCTGCGACAGCAGGTCTATGTAGTTCTGCAGGGTCGGAGCGGAGATCCACCACGGGTTCTTGGCCGCCGAGATTTCCGCGCTGGTCTTCAGCGACGTGATCAGCATGTAGACCGGCGGCATCAGGAAGAAGATGGCGAACAGCACGAGGAAGAAATAGGACCAGCGGAGCGCCCAGGCCCTGTCGCGGCTCATGCTGCCGTACTTCTGGCGGCTGGGACCGCCGGTTGCGATCGAGGCGTTGGCCATCAGACTTCACTCCCCCGCTTGCTGATGTCGCGCAGGATGAAGGTCGCGGCGACGGCCAGGATGGGCACCATGAACAGCGACACGGCGGCGCCGAGCGGGATATCGCCGCCTTCGATGCCGACGCGGAACGCCCAGGTGCCGAATATGTGCGTGCTGTTGAGCGGTCCGCCCGCCGTGAGCACGCGCACGATGTCGAAGTTGGCGAAGGTGACGATCAGCGAGAACAGCGCCGTGATCGCGATGATGTTACGCATCATCGGGAGCGTCACGTACCAGATCCTCTGCCACCAGGTCGCGCCGTCGATCGAGGCCGCCTCGTAGAGCTGCTCCGGCACCGACTTCAGCGCGGCGAGATACATGATCATGAAGAACGGCGAGCCGATCCAGACATTGACCAGGATCACCGAGAAGCGCGCCCAGCCCGCCTCGCCGGTCCATGGCACGCCGGTGATGCCGAACTGCGCCAGGATCCAGTTCAAGGCGCTGTAGGACGGGTCGAACAGCCACAGCCAGGCGAGCGTGCTCATGGCGGGCGGGATGACCCACGGCACGAGCAGCATGCCGCGCCACTTGCGCTGGCCCTTCGACGGAATGTTGTGAACGAAGTGGGCGACCACGAAGCCGATGATCGCCTTGAAGATCACGGCGGTGATCGCGAAGAGACAGGACTGGTAGACGACCAGCCAGAACGTGTCGCGGCCGAACAGGAAGTCGAAATTGCCGAATCCGACGAACCGGGTCATGCCCTTGTTCAAGGTCGCGAGGTAGATCGCGTAGCCCGCGGGATAGGCGACCAGGATGGCGATCAGCAGGATGAGAGGCAGTGCCATCAGGAAGGCAATGGTGGACTTGCGTTGCATCAGCTTGTGCAAGCCACTGCGGCGATCCCCCGCGAGGACAGCCGGATTGCGGGCGGCGATGTCTGCCATGAACGATTACTCCCGATGAAGCCGGCGTTTTCGCCGATATTGCGGCCGCAGGGATGCCGCCTGCTGGCGGCATCCCCCGAACCGGTCGAAGACGACCCGCGTCAGTTGCGCGAGAAGCCCTCGAGTTCCTTGGCCGCCCAGTCGAGCGTCTTGTCCATCGCCTCGCCCTTGGCGTAACGGACCACCATCTGGGTCTGGATCGCCTGGGTGTAGATCTGCTCGGCGATCTTGTGCGGCGCGGGCGCCGCGGCGATCGAGAGCGTCTGGTGGTTGTGCGGATTCGGATAGTGGTAGAGCGTGCCCTTCGGCGGCGCTTCCTCGGCCCAGACCTTGAAGGTCGTCAGGTTGGCAAAGGACGGCAGGTCGTAGCCGCCCGAGGCGATCACCATCTTCTCGGCCGACGAGGCCTGCGACAGGAACGTGATGAGGCTCTTGGCTGCCGCCTGGTTCTTGCTGAAGTTCCAGACGCCCCAGAAGTACGGCAGGAACGGTCCGAAGCGCCCCTTCGGGCCGGCCGGGAAGCCGTGCGTCCAGAGCTGCTCGGCGACCTGCGGCGCGTCGCGCTTGGCAACGGCCCAGGCGCTCGGCGGATTCATGATCAGCGCGCCCTGGCCAGAGACCAGGAACTTGTTGTTCGAGGCGTCGTCCCACGACGGCACGTCGGTCGGCAGGAACTGCATCAGCCGCTTGTAGTAGTCGAGCGTCTGGCGGACCGGATCGGACTTGACCGTGATGTTGCCCTTGGCGTCGACCAGCATGGCGCCGTGCGCGTGGAAGAGCGCGCCCGCCGTGTCGACGCTGTCCGACGTCGTGCCGAGGCCGATACCGAAAGGATTGCCGCCCTTCTGGCAGGCTTCCGCGGCCTTGAGGAACGTGTCGAGGGTCCAGCCGTCTGCCTTGGGAGGCGCGCCCGCCGGATACATCGCCTGGATGTCGATGCCCGCATGCTTCTTCAAGAGGTCGATGCGCGAGCACGGGCCCTTGATCTGGCTGCCGACGGTGGCGGGCACGGCCAGCCACTTGCCGCCGACCTTGCCGAGATACTCGACGGTCGCGTTGACGGCGCCGTTGGCCTTGATCAGCGGCTCGACGATGTCGTTCATCGGCACGAGCTGGTCGGCGTATCGCGACGGCAGCCACGTCGAGAAGGCGAGTACGTCATGGCCGGACTTGGCCTGCGATTCCGCAGCGGTCGTCAGAAGCAGCTTGTTGCCCTGCGAGGTGATGTAGTCGACGGTTACCTCGACCTTGTTCTTTTCCGACCACTCCTTCACCAGATCGGTGGTGGCTTTGTTGGCGCCGGGCACCCAGTGGTCCCAGAAGCCGACGCTGAGCTTGCCCGCGGATTGCGCGTTGCTCACGTACGGCGCGGCGATGAACGCGGCCGAAGCCGCGGTGCCCGCCACGAATTGACGACGATTGACCTTCTTCGAAACCATGTTTCCTCCTTCACGCGACGTGATGCACTAGCTCTCGTTTGGAGCCTTGACGCGATGCTATGCAGAACCCGGCGCACGCGCAAACCATTTTGGCGCGTGCCGCGAACTGAGGCAGTTTGACAGTGCGCAGCGGGACTCGGATGCTCCCGCCGCTCGAAAGACTCGGAGGGAGAGGTCGTGCGGGAGAACAGTGTGAAATCCATCTGGAAGAAGGGTGGTGCGGCGGTCAACGGATGGCTCGGCATTCCGAGTGCGGTGGCGGCTGAAGGAATGGCGCAAGCCGGATGGGATTCCCTGACCGCGGATCTGCAGCACGGTCTTGTCGACTATCAAACCGCCGTTTCGCTATTCCAGGCGATTGCGACAACCCCGACAATTCCACTGGCGCGCGTGCCGTGGAACGAACCCGGCATCATCATGAAACTGCTCGATGCCGGCGCATTCGGTATCATCTGTCCAATGGTGAACAGCCGCGCCGAATGCGAGGCCTTCGTCGGCGCGTGTCGCTATGCGCCTGCGGGATTTCGCAGCGTGGGACCGACCCGTGCCGCGTGGCTGCATGGCAATCCAGTCGACTATGTCCGCCGGGCCAACGACACCGTGCTCACCTTCGCGATGATCGAGACCAAGAAGGCGATGGAGAACCTCGACGACATCCTGTCGACCCCCGGCCTCGACGCCGTCTATGTCGGCCCGGCCGATCTCGGCCTGTCCTTGGGCGGCGAGCCGCGCGGCGACCAGACCGATCCCAAGATCGTCGACGCCATCCAGACGATCGTGAAGGCCTGCAAGAAGCACAAGGTCCACGCCGGCATCCACTGCGGTTCGACCGACTACGCCAGGAAGGCGATCGGCTGGGGCTTCCAGTTCACCACCATCCTTTCGGACAACGCGCTGCTCGGCAACGCCGCCAGGGCGACGGTGAGCGCGATGCGCGAAGACAACACGACCGGCGCCAAGAGCTCCGGCGGCAGCATGTACTGAGAGAGAGCGCCGAAAGAAGATGCAAGTCGTCCCCGCTGCCAACCCCTGGCTCGCCGCCGTAGCACCCTCGCCGATCGGCGAGACCAAGCGCTGGGTGCTCGGCCGCACCTTCCCCGCGGACCGACCGCTGATCGATCTCAGCCAGGCGGTGCCGGGCTATCCGCCGGCGCTCGAGCTGCGCAAGCATCTCGGCGCGCTGCTGCTCGATCCGGCGATGCACGGCTATACGCCGATCCTCGGCCTGCCGGCGCTGCGTGAGAACTACGCGTCGCATTTGTCTTCGTTCTACGGCGCCGTGATCGGTGCGGACGAGGTCGGCATCACCTCGGGCTGCAACCAGGCCTTCTGTCTGGCGCTGATGAGCATCGCCAGGGCGGGCGACCAGGTGATCCTCCCGCGGCCACACTACTTCAATCACGACATGTGGATGCGCATGCAGGGCATCGAGCCGGTGTCGCTCGACTTCCGTCCGGGCTCCGGCGCGGTCCCCAGCGCGGAGGACGCCGCGAAGCTGATCGGGCCCCGGACAAAGGCGATCGTTCTGATCTCGCCCAACAATCCGACGGGGGCGGTCTATCCGCCGGCCACCATCCACGCCTTCTACGAGCTGGCGAAGAAGCACGGCATCGCGCTGCTGCTCGACGAGACCTACAAGGACTTCCTGCCCGAGGGCACGAGGCCGCACGACCTCTTCAGCCGACCGGACTGGCGCGGCACGCTCGTTCATCTCTACAGCTTCTCCAAGGTCTTCGCGCTCACCGGCTACCGCGTCGGCGGCGTCACCGCCGGAGCACCGCTGATGGCGGAGATCGAAAAGGCGATGGACTGCGTCTCGATCTGCCCGCCCCGCCTCGGCCAGGAGGCCGCGCTGTTCGGGCTGCGCAACCTGCTGCCCTGGGCACGAACCAACACCGCGGGGCTCAAGGCGCGCGCCGACCTGCTGGGCCGTGGGCTTGAACGCTCGAACCGCTGGCGCCTGGTGAGCATCGGGGCCTATTTCGCCTATGTGGAGCACCCTTTCGCAGGCCGAACGTCGACCGATGTATCGAAGACCCTGGCGGACGAGGAGAACCTGCTCACGATCCCCGGCGACATGTTCGGTGCCGGCCAGGAACGCTTCGTCCGGCTGGCCTTCGCCAACGTGACCGACGACAAGATCCCGATCGTGCTGGAGCGGCTCGAGCGCTTCGGCGCCTGAACCCGAGACGGAGCGAGAGATGCCACATGCGACGACACCCGACGGCGTAAAGCTCTACTACGAGGAGACGGGCACCGGCACGCCGATCCTCTTCGTCCACGAATACAGCGGCGACTGGCGGAGCTGGGAGCCGCAGATGCGCTTCTTCGCGCGCCGGCACCGCTGCATCACCTATTCCTTCCGGGGCTATCCCGGCTCCGACGTGCCGGCCGACGGCGCCATGTACGGCCAACGCCACGCCGTCGACGACGCCAGGCACATGCTCGATCACCTAGGTATCGCCAAGGCGCATGTCGTCGGCCTGTCGCAGGGAGCGTTCGCAACCGCGCATTTCGGCCGGACCTATACCGACCGCGCCCTGTCGCTCACCCTGGCGGGCCTCGGCTCGGGCGCCGAGCGCGAGGCCCACGAGCAGTTCAAGAAGGACGCCGTGATCACGGCCGGCCGGATTCGCCAGCACGGCATGGCGAAGTATGCCGAGGGGCTCACCACCAACCCGACACGTTCGCGCTTCAAGCAGAAAGATCCGCGCGGCTTCGCCGAGTTCGTGAAGCATCTCTCCGAGCATCCGGACCTTGGCGCCGCCAACACCATGGCGGAGTACCAGGGCAAGCGTCCTTCCCTCTACGACTTCGAGGAGGAGTGGAAGAAGCTCGACGTGCCGACCCTGATCGTCTGCGGCGACGAGGACGATCCCTGCCTGCAGCCCAGCCTCTATCTCAAGCGCGTCATGCCGAACGCCGGACTCGCCATGTTCGCCAAGACCGGCCACACGGTGAACATCGAGGAGCCGGACGCCTTCAATCGCGAGCTCTGGAACTTCATCGCCCTGGCCGAGGCGGGCAAATGGACGCCGCGCCAGCCGGTGGCCAAGGGGGCCAGCCTCATCTGACCGTCACGGCGTGATTGAGCGGCCCGTGCCCGCGTCCGAAGCCCGGCGCGGTCTGGATCGCCCGGCGCACGTAGTCGCGTGCGCGCGCCACGGCGTCATGCAGGCTCATCTTCTGGGCGAGACCCGCGGCGATCGCGGAGGCCAGCGTGCAGCCCGTACCGTGCGTGCTGCGGCTGGCGATGCGGCCGTCCTCGAAACGATCGAAGCGGCCATCATGGAACAGCAGATCGACGACCCTGTCGCCCTCGAGGTGGCCGCCCTTCATCAGCACCGCCTTGGCGCCCAGCGACGCGAGCTTCTCGGCGGCACGCTTCATGTCGGCTTCGACCCGCACCGGGAAGCCCGCCAGCACCTCGGCTTCCGGCAGGTTCGGCGTGATCAACGCCGCCATCGGCAGCAGCACATCGCGCAGGGCCGTCTCGGCCTCGCTGAGCAGCAGCCGATGTCCACCCTTGGCGACCATCACGGGATCGACGACCAGCGGCGCACCCGACGCATGCCTCTTCAGACCGGCCGCGACCACGCCGATCACCTCGGCGCTGTGCAGCATCCCCGTCTTCAGCGCATCCGCGCCGATGTCGGAGAGGACGACCTCGATCTGCTGGGCGATGAAGGACGGATCGATCGCGACGACGCCGTGAACGCCCTCGGTGTTCTGCGCCGTCAGCGCAGTGATCGCGGTGGCGGCGAACGCGTTCATCGCCGTCACCGCCTTGATGTCGGCCTGGATGCCCGCCCCGCCTCCGGAATCGGAGCCGGCGACGATCAATACGCGCCCTTTCACGCCGCGGCCCGCGGGAGCGCCTCGATGATCTGGTCGACGACCTTGGCCACGAGGTCCGAATCGTCGCCCTCGGCCATCACCCGGATAAGGGGCTCGGTGCCGGACTTGCGCACCAGGATGCGGCCGCCCTTCCCCAGCCTGGCTTCGGCGGCCGCGATCGCCTTGGTCACCGTCGCATTGCCGAGTGCTGCAGCGGCGTCGGCGACACGCACGTTCTTCAGGAGCTGCGGCACCGGATCGAAGGCATGGAAGGTTTCGCTCGCGGGCCTGCCGCTCCTGACCATGGCGGCCAGGCCCTGCAGCGCGGCCATCAGCCCGTCGCCGGTCGTCGCGTGGTCGGTCATGATGATGTGGCCGGACTGCTCGCCGCCCAGGTTGAAGCCGTCGGCGCGCATGCGCTCCAGGACATAGCGATCGCCGACCTGGGTGCGTACGAGCCCGAGCTTGCGCGCCGCGAGATAGCGCTCCAGCCCGAGATTCGACATGACCGTGGCAACCACGCCGCCGCCCGCCAGCACGCCGTCGCGCTTCCAGAGATCGGCAATGGTCGCCATGAGCTGGTCGCCGTCGATCACCTTGCCTGCTTCCGAAACCAGGATCACGCGGTCGGCGTCACCGTCGAGGGCAATGCCGATCTGGGCCTTGTGCGCGAGGACCTGCCTCTGCAGCTCGCCGGGATGCGTCGAGCCGCAATCGCCGTTGATGTTGAAGCCGTCGGGTGACACGCCGATGCGGACGACCTCGGCGCCGAGTTCCCAGAACACGGTCGGCGCGACCTTGTAGGCCGCGCCATGGGCACAGTCGACCACGACCTTGAGTCCGCTGAGGTCGAGGCCACGCGGCGCCGATCCCTTCACCGCCTCGATGTAGCGCCCCTCGACGTCGTCGAGACGCTTGGCGCGGCCGATCTCCGCCGACGCCGCGAGCTTCATCTGGGAGGGCGACATCACCAGCGCCTGGATCTCAGCCTCGACGGCGTCCGACAGCTTGAAGCCGTCATGGCCGAACAGCTTGATGCCGTTGTCCTCGTACGGGTTGTGGGACGCCGAGATCATCACGCCCATGTCGGCGCGCATCGACCGCGTCAGGAAGCCGACGGCCGGCGTTGGGATTGGCCCCAGCAACATCACGTCGACGCCGACCGACAGGAAGCCGGCGGTCAGGGCCTGCTCGAGCATGTATCCGGAAAGCCGTGTGTCCTTGCCGATCACCGCCCGGTTGCGATGGGCGCCGCGGCGAAACACCTGCCCCGCGGCCATGCCGATGCGCATCGCCATCTCGGCGGTCATCGGAGCCGTGTTGGCGCGGCCGCGGACGCCGTCAGTGCCGAAAAGGGAACGAACCATCGGTCGCGATATTATCGCATCGCCGCTGAAATCGCGAGCGCCTGGCGCGTCGCAACGACGTTGTGAACCCGGACGATCGCGGCCCCGCGCCGTATCGCCTCGACGGCGAGCATGGCCGATGCCGTATCCCGGTCGGCCGGCCTCTCGACCCCGGTCAGCTTGCCGATGAAGCTCTTGCGCGAGCAGCCGATCAAAACGGGATAGCCGGCCTCGGCGATCCGACCGGTGCCGGCGATCAGCTCGAGCTCCTGGCCGACGCTCTTGCCGAAGCCGATGCCGGGATCGAGCGCGATGCGCTGGCGTGGCACGCCCGCCGCTTCGCATGCCGCGGCGTGCTCGACGAGGAAACGGCGTACGTCCTCGACGACATCGCCGTAGGGGGGGCCGGCGAAGCTATTCTCGGGGAGACCGCGGCGGTGCATGAGCACGACCTCGCAACCTCGGTCGGCGACCAGCGGCAGCATCGCCGGATCATCGCGCAGGGCCGAGATGTCGTTGACGATGCGTGCCCCGGCATCGAGAGCGGCCCGCGCGACCGATGCCCGCCGGGTGTCGATCGAGATGACGGCCTTCCGCCGCGCAAGGCCCTCGACGACCGGGAGGATGCGGCGCAGCTCGTCCTCGGGCGAGGCCGGCTGCGAGCCGGGCCGCGTGGATTCGCCGCCGACATCCAGGATGTCGGCCCCCTCGGCCACGAAGCGCAGGCCGTCATCGATGGCCCGCGCCGGGTCGAGGCGTTCGCCGCCGTCGGAGAAGGAGTCGGGCGTCACGTTCACGATCGCCATCACCAG
>CAYRBQ010000108.1:0-9501 GCA_964422305.1 uncultured Reyranella sp.
TATGGTCGACAACCGCGAGCCCGGCTTCCCGCGCAAAATGGTTGCAGCGACCTGTGAAGGGCGCGGTGATCTCGATCCCCTCGCCCGCCAGCGCCTTGGCGATCGTCTGGGCGGCCTGATCCTCGTGGATGTCGTCCGGATCGAGACGCGCGGCCACGATCGACAGGACGCCGGCCGCCTTCAGCTTCTCGACATCCTCGTCCGAGAGAACCCGGCCTTTGGAGAAGTTCACGCCGCTCGCGCGCCAGCTATGCGCCAGGATGGCGCCGGCGGCCTCGTCGATCGGGGTGTCGCCGAATCTCACGCCGCGGCGACCTTCGGAGCGGACAGTGCTTCGAGCCTGCGCGCGCGGACCTCGACGATCTGGCCGAGGATGGAGACGGCGATCTCGGCCGGCGACTTGGCGCCGATGTTGAGACCCACCGGCCCGTGCACGCGCGCGAACGTCTCGTCGGTGATGCCGACCTCGGCCAGGCGCTCCTTGCGCTTGGCGTGCGTGCGGCGGCTGCCCAGCGCGCCGATATAGAAGACGTCGGACTTCAGCGCCGCCTCGAGCGCCGGATCGTCGAGCTTGGGATCGTGCGTCAAGGTCACGACGGCGGTCGAGGCGTCGAGCCCCATCGCCTGGAAGGCCTCGTCGGCCCAGTCCTGGATCACCTTCACTCCAGGGAAGCGCTGACTGGTTGCCCACGCGCCGCGCGGATCGACCACGGTCACGTCGAACTCGAGCATCGCGGCCATCGGCGCCAGGGTCTGCGCGATGTGCACGGCGCCCACGATGACGAGACGCGGCGGCGGGACATAGACGTTGAGGAAGATCTTCTGCCCGCCGATCTCGACCGTCTCGCTGCGCCCGACCGCCATCGCAGCCGCCGCCGCCGCGACGATCGCCTTGTCGCCGGCCAGCGGCCCTGTCGCGCCGTCCTTGTAGATCAGCGCTTCGGCGGCATCGCCGAGCCGTGTCGCAAGCGTCACGGCACGGCGCTTGGTGCGAGCTTCCTGCAGGGCCGCCAAGGTCTCGATCTTCATGGGATCAGCTCACCTTCTCGACGAACACCTGGACCTTGCCGCCGCAGGCCAGGCCCACGTCCCAGGCCTGCTCGTCGGTGACGCCGAAGTCGAGCAGGCGTGGCTTGCCGTCCTTGATCGCGTTGAGCGCTTCCTTGACCACGGCGCCCTCGATGCAGCCGCCCGACACCGAGCCCACCATGTTGCCCGCGTCGTCGACGCCGAGCTGGCTGCCGACGGGCCGCGGCGAGGATCCCCACGTCGTGATCACGGTGGCGATGGCGACACCCTTGCCGCCCGCCTTCCACTTGCCGACCTGATCCAGCACTTCCAATGCGTCGCTCATGGTCCCTACTCCTTGCGAAGCTCGGTCTGCCATCCCGCCAGCCGCCGGTCGGCGCCGGCGACCCGCTCGCCCAGCGCCGAGATCAGGCCTGCCAGGCTCTCCAGATTGTGCACCGGCCTGAACTCGTCGACATGCGGCAGCATGGCCTTGTTGCCCTGGGATTTGGGCTCGTAGCCGCCGTACCGCAAGAGCGGGTTCAGCCAGATCAGGCGTGAGCAGGATTTGTGCAGGCGTTCCATTTCCTCAGTCAGGCCAGATGCGCCCTCGCGGTCGAGGCCGTCGGTGATCAGCAGGACGACGGCGCCCTGCCCCAGCACGCGACGCGACCACTTGTTGTTGAACTCGTGCAGCGCCTGGCCGATGCGCGTGCCGCCGGACCAATCTTCCACCTGCGCGGAGGCTTTGGCCAGCGCTATATCCACATCCCTATAACGCAGCGACCGCGTCACATTGGACAGACGCGTGCCGAACGTGAAGCAGTGCACCCGGTCGCGGTCGTTGGTGATGGCGTGCATGAAATGCAGGAACATGCGCGTATATCTCGCCATCGAGCCCGAGATGTCGCACAGGATGACGAGCGGCGGCGGCCGGCGGCGCGGCTCGCGCTTCCGCAGCTCGATCAGACCTTCTGGCCGCAGCGCCCGCCGCAGCGTCGCGCGGAAATCGATGCGCGCCCCGCGCCGCGCCGGCTGGTAGCGCCGCGTGCGCCGTTCCGGCACCGGCAGCCGCAGCCGCGCGATGGCGCGCAGCGCCTCGTCGATCTCGGCCTGCGACATCTGTTCGAAGTCGCGGTGCTGCAGGATCTCGCGGTCGGAAACGGTGAACGTGGCTTCGACCTCGACCTCGGGCGGCTCCTCCGCCTGTTCCGGCGCCTCGCCATGGCCCGGCTGCAGCGCCTCCTGCAGGCGACGGCTGAGCTGCTTGCGGTCCTCTGGCGCCGCCGGCACGCCGACCTGCGGCAGCAGCATCTCCATCATCTTCTCGAGCAGCCGCGGGTTTCGCCAGTAGACATGGAAGGCCTGGTCGAAAATGTCCCGCTGGTCGCGCCGGTTCACGAACACCGAATGCAGCGTCCAATAGAAGTCGTCGCGCTTCTTCAGCCCGGCGGCCTCGACCGCCTCGACGGCGCGCAGCACCTGCCCCGGCCCGACCCTCAGGCCGGCGGTGCGCAGCGTCCGCGCGAAGTGCACGATGTTGGTGGCGAGCTTGCCGCCGCGCGGGTCGGGGGCAGCCGGCGGATCGGGCAGCGCGTCCATCGGCTCGCGCTCAGCCGAGCGGCTGGGCGGCGATGTCGGACTTCACCTTGCGCAGGATCTCGGCCGCTTCCGAGCCCTGCAGGCGCTGGATGTCGTCCTGATATTTGAGCAGCACGCCCAGCGTGTCGTTGATCGTCCGCGGGTCGAGGTCGAGCGCATTGAGCTCCGACAGCGCCGTCGCCCAGTCGATCGACTCGGCCACACCCGGCGCCTTGAACAGGTCGAGCTTGCGCAGCTCCTGGACGAAGCCCACGACCTGCCGCGACAGCCGCTCGCTGGCGCCCGGCGCCTTGACCTTCAGGATCTCGAGCTCTCGCTTCAGGTCCGGATAGTCGACCCAGTGATAGAAGCAGCGCCGCTTCAGCGCGTCGTGGATCTCGCGCGTGCGGTTCGAGGTCACGATGACGATCGGCGTCTGCGCCGCCTTCACCGTGCCGAGCTCGGGGATCGTCACCTGGAAGTCGGACAGGACCTCGAGCAGGTAGGCCTCGAACGGCTCGTCGGTGCGGTCGAGCTCGTCGATCAGCAGGATCGGCGCGCCCTCCGTGTGAGGCTGCAGCGCCTCGAGCAGCGGACGGCGGATCAGAAAACGCTCGTCGAAGATATCAGCGGCGATCTGGCCGCGATCGTGCACGCCCTGCGCCTCGGCCAGCCTGATCTCGATCATCTGGCGCGTGTAGTTCCACTCGTAGACCGCCGAGGCGACGTCGAGGCCCTCGTAGCACTGCAGGCGGATCAGCGGCCGCTTCAGCGTGGCGGCCAGCACCTTGGCGATCTCGGTCTTGCCGACGCCCGCCTCGCCTTCGCAGAACAGCGGCCGGCCGAGCTTGAGCGCGAGGTAGAGGACGGTGGCGAGGCTGCGGTCGGTGATATAGTCGCCGCCCTTCAGCAGCTCGACGGTGGCGTCGATCGACGCCGGTACAGGCGAAGGCATGATACTCCCGGGAACACCAAGACGTCAGTGTAGCGGATGGACCGGTGCGCCGATATGGTGGGAATAGCAAGACAATTCAAGCGCTTGGGAGGAAGCCATGCAGTCCGATTTGTTCAAGGGGCGGACCGCCGCGATCACCGGCGGCGCCCGCGGCATCGGGCTCGCCTGCGCCGTGAAGATAGCTTCAGGCGGTGGCCGCGTGGCCCTCTGGGACCGCGACGTCGACCGTGCCAAGCAGTCCGCGGCTGCGCTGCCTGGCGCCATCGCCGTGCAAGTCGACGTCACCAGCGAGAAGTCCGTCGCGGAGGCGCTGGCGAAGACCGAGAAAGACCTCGCCGCGCCCGACATCCTGGTCGCCAGCGCCGGCATCACCGGCCCCAACGCCACCGTGATCGACTACTCGGTCGACGCCTGGAAGCAGGTGCTCGACATCAACCTCACCGGCGTCTTCCTCACCAACCGTGCCGTGACGCCGGGCATGGTGAAGCGCGGCTGGGGCCGCATCGTCAACATCGCCTCGGTCGCCGGCAAGGAAGGCAACCCCAGCGCCTCGGCCTACTCCGCCTCCAAAGCCGGCGTCATCGGCTTCACCAAGTCGCTCGGCAAGGAACTTGCAACGTCGGGCGTGCTGGTGAACTGCGTGGCACCAGCGGTGGTGAAGACGGAGCTGTTCAGCCAGATGACCGAGCAGCACATCCAGTTCATGCTTTCCAAGATCCCGATGAACCGCTTCGGCAAGGTCGAGGAGGTCGCCGAGATGGTGGCCTGGCTCGCCTCGCCGCTCTGCACCTTCGCGACGGGCGCCGCGTTCGATCTCTCCGGTGGAAGGGCGACGTACTGATGAATCTCCACGACCTCACCCTCACCGAATTGTCGGCCGGCCTCGCCGCGAAGAAATTCTCCTCGCGCGAGGTCGTCGACGCCCTGCTCACGCGCATCGCCAAGGCCGACGGCAAGCTGCATGCTTTCACCGAGGTCTACGCCAAGGAAGCGCGCGCCATCGCCGACGGTGCCGACGCCGCACGCGCCTCGGGTTTCCCGCTGCCGGCACTGCACGGGCTGCCGATCGCCTACAAGGATCTCTGCGACATCGCCGGCAGGGTCGGCACCGGCGGCTCGAAGATGTTCGAGGGCCGCATCGCCAGCACCACGTCGAACACGGTGGAGCGGCTGACCGCGGCCGGCATGGTGCCCCTCGGCAAGCTGCACATGGTCGAGTTCGCCTTCGGCGGCTGGGGCACCAATCCGCTGATGGGCGCGCCGTGGAATCCCTGGGACCTCGAGACCCATCGCGTCCCCGGCGGCTCGTCGAGCGGCACGGGCGTCGCCGTCGCCGCCCGCCTCACGCCGGCCGGCATCGGCAGCGATACCGGTGGCTCGGTGCGCATCCCCTCGGCCTTCAATGGCCTGGTCGGCCTCAAGGTCACGTTCGGCCGCATCGGCCTCTCGGGCACGATGCTGTTGAGCTGGTCGCTCGATTCGATCGGCCCGATGGCGCGCTCGGTCGAGGACTGCGCGCTGCTGCTGAACGCGCTCGCCGCGCCGGATCCCCGCGATTCCACGACGCTCGGCCAGCCGCTCGAGGATTTCACGGCCGCCGTACAGCCCGGCTCGATCGAGGGCATACGCATCGCCATTCCGGACACCAGGCAGCTTCCGAACTTCATGGACGAGGGCGTGACAAAGGCCTGGCAGGCCGCGGCCCGCACCTTCGAGAGCCTGGGCGCCGCGGTCGAGGCCGTGCGACTGCCCGACTGGTACTTCGACCTCTCGCGGCCCGCCGGCACCATCATCGCCTCCGAGGCCTACTCGCTGCACCGCGACTACATCGAGGACATGAAGAAGGCGATCGGGCCCGGCGTGCGCATGCGCGCGCAGCAGGCGAAGCAACTGCTGCCCGGCGCCTATGCCGAGGAGATGCGGGTCCTCGAAGCCCGCCGCCAGAGCTTCACCGAGTGGTTCGCCGCCCACGACGCGATCCTGATGCCGACCATGGCGATCCCCGCGATCCCTGCGAGCGAGGTCGACGAAGGCTCGCCCATCCCGGGCTACCTCACCCGCCCCGCCAACTATCTTGGCCTGTGCGGTCTCGCCATGCCGTCGGGATTCGTGGGTGGTTTGCCGGTCGGCATCCAGATCGTCGGCAAGCCGTTCGCCGAGCGCACGGTCCTGCGGCTGGGCAAGGCCTTTCAGGACGCGACCGACTTCCACCGCCGCGCCCCCGACCTTTCGGCTTTGGGTCTCTAGTCGCGCTGCGGCATGCCCTGCGGGACGACGGTCTCGACGATCGAGGCGTCGAGCGCCTCGTATTCGTGGTACCGAATCGTGTCGTAGAGCTCCTGGCGCGTCTGCATCTGGTCGATCACCTTCTGCGTGCCGCCGTCGCGCTGGAGAGCCGCGAACACCCGCTCCTGCGCCTTGTTCGCGGCACGCAGCGCCGAGACCGGCCAGATGACCATGCGGTAGCCCATCGACTCGAACTCCGAGGCCGTGAAGAACGGCGTGCGCCCGAACTCGGTCATGTTGGCCAGCAGCTTCACGCCGGGCATCGCACGCGCGAAGGCGCGGAACATCTCGGCGTTGGTCAGCGCTTCGGGGAAGATCGCGTCGGCGCCCGCCTCGAGGTAGCGCTTGGCGCGCGCCACAGCGCCGTCGATGCCTTCGCTCGCCGCCGCGTCGGTGCGGGCGATGATCACCAGGTTGCGCCGCGCCTTTGCCGCCGCCGCGACCTTGGCCGCCATGTCGTGGGCGTCGGCGAGCTTCTTGTTGTTCAGGTGCCCGCACTTCTTGGGCAGGATCTGGTCCTCGATGTGGACCGCGCCCGCCCCCGCCTCCTCGAAGGCGCGGACCATGTGCATGACGTTCAGCGCCTCGCCGTAGCCCGTGTCGCCGTCGACGAGCACCGGCAGGCCCGACGACCGCGCGACCTGCCGGATGAAAAAGCAGACCTCGTCCACCGTGATCACGCCGAGATCGGGCAGTCCCATCGAGGAGGACATCGCCGCCCCCGAGAGATAGAGCGCCTCGAAGCCGGCGCGCTTGGCCTGAAGGGCGGCGATGCCGTTCTGCGTGCCCGGCATGCGCAGGATCTGCGGCCGTTCGAGCAGCGCGCGGAAACGGACGCCGGCCGGCTCCGACGGCAGCTCGGCGGCAACGAGATACGGCATGGCGATCTCCCTAAGGCTTCTGCGGCTTGCGGCCCTGCCAGCCTACCATGAGGCCGGCGCCGACGATCACCGCCGTGCCGACCCACGTCCAGAGATCGGGCACCTCGGCGAACATGAGATAGCCCACGATGACTGAGCCGATCATCTGCGTGTAGTTGAACGGCGCCACGAAGTTGGCGGACGCATAGGTCATCGCCTTGGCGACGCAATAGTGCCCCATCGCGCCGAACACGCCGAGCGAGCAGAGCAGCGCCCAGTCGGTCCAGCTCACCGGCAGCTTCCAGACGAACGGCAGCCAGATCGACATGATGATGGCGCCCAGCAGCACGCTGTAGAAGATCGAGGTCGCCGGCTGGTCGATGCCGGCCAGCCGGCGGATCAGGATCTGGTAGATTGCGTAGCAGACAGCACTGCCTAGCAGCAGTAGCGACGCCCACTGGAAGACTGCGCTGCCCGGCCGGATGACGATCAGCACGCCGCTGAAGCCCACGATCACGGCGGCCATGCGGAACAGCGTGATGCGCTCGCCGAGCAGCGGCCAGGCCAGCAGCACGACGGCCAGCGGCGCCACGAAGGTGACCGAGATCGCCTCGGCGACAGGGATCGACTTCACGGCGGAGAAGAAGAAAAGGGTCGAGAGCAGCATCATGACCGAGCTCACGAACTGCGTGCCGATGCGCCGGGTGCGCAGCAGGCCCAACCCCATCTGTGGCATGAAGACGGCGGCGACCAGCACGAGGTGCGAGACGATGCGGAACCAGACGATCTGCTGCGGCTCGTAGGTCGCCGCCAGCAGCTTCACCAGCCCGTTCATGATCGGGAACAGCGCGCAGGCCGTGCACATGAAGAGCACGCCGAGCAGCGGCCGTGACGTTCGGCTGGGGGCTCCCCTCTCCGCCACGCCTCGGCTCAGCGGAAGAAGCGCTCGAGCGAGCCCAGCAGCAGTGTTCCCGCCGTCGCGATCACGATCAGCGAGGCGGCGATCGCGGTGAAGCGTCCGATCTCCTGGCTGCGCCCCTCGGCGATGATCAGGCGATGGGCAACCATCGAGGCCATGCCGATGGTTGCCAGGGTGATCGCCATGCCGAGCGCGATGGCCAGCACGCCGACGACGCCGGCCCAGATCACATCGAGCGCGATCGACAGCAGGATGATGATCAGCGCACCAGCGCAGGGTGCGATGCCGGCGGCTGTCAGGAGCAGCCAGCCCGCGACCGTGCGCTGTGGCGCCTCGCGATGACTATGGTGGTGGTGGTCATGGCCATGATGATCATGTGCATGCCCGTGACCATGATCGTGATGCTCGTGCCCCCAATGCTCGTGCACGCGGCCGGTGATGCCGGCCCACAGGCGCCAGATGCCGATCAGCAGGATCAGCGTGTAGGACACGATCTCGACGTTGCGGACCTCGCGGAGCGCTCCCAGCATGCCGACCGTCGATGAAAGCTTGAGCGCAGCCGCCAACAGGAGCGCCGCCAGCGTGTGCGTGAAGGCGATCCAGGCGCCGGCGAAGATGCCTTCGATCCAGGCGCGCGGCTTGCTGCTGTCGAGGAAGTACGCGACCACGACCGCCTTGCCGTGGCCCGGCCCCAGCGTGTGCACCACGCCGTAGCCGAAGCAGACCGTGACCAGGGTCCAGAGCGCGAGCGACCCGGAGCCTGCCTTGATGTCGCGCAGAGAGGTGGTGAGGAGCTGCTGGATGCGACGCTGGTAGTCGGCCGAGGCACGCGCCAGGCCGGCGACGCTGTCGCTGAACACCAGCGCGCCGATCAGTGCCGCCAGCAGCAGCACGCCCACCCAGAGGTAGGGAGATCTCAGGACGACAGCCTTTACGGGAGCTGACATGTCACCACGTCGGAGAAGATGGGGTAGCCGCGTATGAACTCGGCCTTGTAGGTCGGGTGCTTGGCGAGCGTGCAGCCGGCCGGCACGGAGTTCTTGTCGACCTCAATCCGCATGAAGTCATCGGGGTCGAATGTCGCAATCGATACGAACTTGCTGGGCGCCGGCAGGGCGAAGCGAAAGATGTAGACCAGATTGCGCGGGCCCTGCTTGCGCGGCGCCTCCTTGCCGTTGCCCCTCTTGTTGTCCGGCATGGGCATGCCGGCATTGTCGCCGGCGTTGCGGTCCCATTCCGGCGGGATGAAGGTCGCGGGATCGTCGATGCGTGCCGAGAACTGCGGCTTCTTCCCCGGCCGGAAATCCCTCCCGCCCGTGTTGAGCCAGGTCATGAAGCCGTACTTCTCCAGCTCCGGCAGCATCTCGTCGCCCAGCAGCTTGGTTTCGCGCGCCGAGAACTTGCCGTTCTTGTCCTCGTCGATCAGCGGAATCTCGATCTCGCTGGAGAACGGGTCGAACCGCCATTCGATCTCGACATGGGTGTACTTGCCGTCCTTGGCCACGACCCGCACCACCTGCTGCAAGACGATGTGCGGATGCGCCGAAGCAAGCGTCGGCACGAGCAGCGCAGCCGTCGCGAGAGCGAGCGCCAGCAGCCGTCTCATGCCGCGGCGTCCTGCGGCACGGCGCGCGGCTTGCCGTCGTCGTCGATGGCAACGAACACGAAGGTGCCGTGGGTGACCCGCAGGTCGGTCTCCTCGTGGCGGCGTTGCACGACCGTCTCGAGCGCGATGGTGATGGAGGTCCGGCCGATCTTCACGACATCCCCATAGATCGACACCATGTCTCCCACCTTGATCGGCTGCACGAAGGTCATCGCCGTGATGGCGACCGTGGCCACCCGGCCCTTGGCAACCCGGGCCGCCAGCGAGCCGCCGGCAATGTCCATCT
>CAYRBQ010000109.1:0-9496 GCA_964422305.1 uncultured Reyranella sp.
ACGCGCGAGGGGCATCGGCCCGACCTCTCCGACCTGCCGGCGAACAAGCGCTGGCGCTCGCGCCAGATCGGCGTCGGCATCGGCGACCCCGGCCCCTGCGGCCGCATCCTGGTGCGCGGCGAGCCGGGCTGGGAGATCATCCCCGAGCTCGCACCGGCAGCAGGCGAGCCGATCATCGACAAGCCCGGCAAGGGATCGTTCTGCGCCACCGACCTCGAGCTGATGCTGCGCACCAGCGGCATCGACAATCTCGTGCTCACCGGCATCACCACCGACGTCTGCGTCCACACGACGATGCGCGAGGCCAACGACCGCGGCTTCGAGTGCCTGATCCTCGAGGATTGCACCGGCGCCACCGACAAGGGCAACCACGCCGCGGCGCTCAAGATGGTCGAGATGCAGGGCGGTGTGTTCGGCGCCGTCGCCGCCTCCACCGACATCCTCAAGGTCCTGACGTGAACGCGCCGTCGCTCGAGCTGATCGGCTTCTCCAAGCGCTTCGGCGCGCTGGCCGCGCTCGACGACGTCTCGGTGAAGATCAAGGCCGGCGCCTTCCATGCGCTGTTGGGCGAGAACGGCGCCGGCAAGAGCACGCTGGTCAAGTGCGCCATGGGCTACTACGCCGCCGACGAGGGCCAGCTCCTGCTGAACGAGCGGGAGATCGTGATCGCCCATCCGCGCCAGGCGCACGAGCTCGGGCTCGGCATGGTCTACCAGCACTTCACGCTGGTGCCGAACATGACGGTGCTGGAGAACTTCGTGCTGTCGCGCGGCGACCTGCCGGCGGTGATCGACTGGCCCACCGAACGGCGCGCGCTCAAGGCCTTCTTCGAGACGACACCCTTCACCGTGCCGATCGACACGCCGGTCGCCGATCTCGCGGCCGGCCAGAAGCAGAAGGGCGAGATTCTCCGGCAGCTCTACCTCAAGCGCAACCTGCTGATCCTCGACGAGCCGACCTCGGTGCTGACTCCGGACGAGGCCGACGAGGTGCTGGGTACACTGAAGAAGATGACGAACGATGGGCAGATCACCATCGTCACGATCACCCACAAGTTCCGGGAGGTGAACGCCTTCTGCGACGCCGTCACCGTCCTGCGGCGCGGCCAGCATGTCGGCACCAAGCCGACCAGCGAGCTCGACAACGACACGATGGCCGAGATGATGGTCGGGCGCCGCGAGACACGCACGGTGGTGGAGCGCGAAGCCCGTGCGGCCGGCAAGACCGTGCTCAGCCTCGAAGGATTGAGCGTCGCCGACAATGTCGGCCAGCTCGCCGTCGAGGAGATGGCGCTGGAAATCCATGCCGGCGAGATCGTGGGTGTCGCCGGCGTGTCGGGGAACGGCCAGCGCGAGCTGGTCGAAACGCTGGCCGGGCAACGCAACGCCGAGGCCGGGACCATGCGCGTGCACGGCGAGGTCTACACGGCCACGCGCCCCGAGATGATCCGCCACAAGATCGCCTGCCTGCCCGAGGAGCCGTTGCGCAACGCCTGCGTGGCCGACATGTCGGTCGCCGAGAACATGGCGCTGCGCTCCTTCGACCTGGCGCCGGCTTCGCCCGACGGCGTCCGGCTCCGGCGCGGCCCGATGCGCGAGGCGGCCAGGCATCTGATCGACCTCTACCGCGTGAAGACGCCCGGCCCTGACGCCGCGATTCGTGGCCTATCCGGCGGCAACGTTCAGCGTGCGGTGCTGGCGCGCGAGCTGTCGAGCGAGGGTGATCTTCTGGTCGTCGCCAACCCGTGCTTCGGGCTGGATTTCGCGGCCGTCGCCGAGATCCGCGCCCGCATCGTGCAGGCGCGCAACCGCGGCGCCGCCGTCCTGCTCGTCAGCGAGGACCTCGACGAGATCCTGCAGCTCTCCGACCGCATCGTCGTGATGTTCGACGGCAAGCTGGTGCTCGAGACGCCGGCCGCAGCGGCCGATGTCGGCGCGATCGGACGCGCCATGGCTGGGCACCGATGAAGACGATCGCCGCGCAACCGTTCGACTTCGCCTTTGATCCTGCGCACCTCGCGCTGATCGTGATCGACATGCAGCGCGACTTCATCGAGCCCGGCGGTTTCGGCGCGACCCTGGGGAACGACGTCAGCCTGCTGGCACGCATCGTCCCCACGGTTGGCCGCCTGCTGGCGGCTTTCCGAAAGGCGGGGCTGCCGATCATCCATACCCGCGAATGCCACAGGCCCGACCTGACGGACTGCCCGCCCGCGAAGCGGTTGCGCGGCAAGCCCTCGCTGCGCATCGGCGATCAGGGTCCGATGGGCCGCATCCTGGTGTCGGGCGAGCCCGGCGCCGACATCGTACCGGCGCTCGCGGCAAAGCCCGGCGAGATCGTGCTCGACAAGCCGGGCAAGGGCGCCTTCTACGCCACGCCTCTGGGCGACATCCTCGCCGAGCGACAGATCACGCATCTCGTCTTCGCCGGCGTGACGACCGAGGTCTGCGTGCAGACCACCATGCGCGAGGCCAACGACCGCGGCTTCGAGTGCCTGCTGGCCGAGGATGCGACCGAAAGCTATTTCCCGGAGTTCAAGAAGGCCGCGCTCGACATGATCCGCGCCCAAGGGGCGATCGTCGGCTGGACCGCAACCGTCGCGGAGATCGAGACGGCGCTCGGCTGACTAGTGCAGCGAGCGTTCGCGCGAGACGTAGTGCCCGCGCTTCAGCTCCTTGAAGAACTGCGGCACCTGCGGGTGCGACACCGGCTTGCCCGTGTCGTCCGGCAGCAGGTTCTGCTCCGAGACGTAGGCGACGTAAGTCGTCTGCGCGTTCTCGGCGAGCAGATGATAGAATGGCTGGTCGCGACGCGGCCGCACCTCCTCGGGGATCGACGCCAGCCACTCCTCGGTGTTCGCGAACACCGGGTCGACGTCGAAGATGACGCCGCGGAACGGATAGATGCGGTGCTTCACCACCTGCCCGATGGCGAACTTGGCGCGCCGAAGCGGGGGCACTGCGAGCGCCGGGGAAACAGCCTGATTGATCGGTTCCATGGTTAAAGTATTGCTCCGAACCAGCCGGTCTGCAACGCAGTCGGGGACGCCGGATTCGACCACCCACTGCAACAATACGTGAAAAAATGGCCTCGGGCGTCGCTACGCAAGAATGCGGCCAGAGCATCGATCCGATAGACGGCCGTGGGCTCGGTTGACGGGAACCGCCAGCCTGTGGACTCTGGCGCCGAGAGGATGCCCGGGAAGGTGTCGTTGGCCGAGGGATTGAAAGTCCGGTTCTGGGGGGTGCGGGGGTCGATCTCCTGTCCCGGCGCGGAATATGCACGCTACGGCGGCAATACGTCATGCCTGGAAGTGACCGCCGGGGGCCGCCGCCTGATCTTCGATGCCGGCACCGGTATCCGCCCGCTCGGTGTGGAGCTTGCGCGCCAGGCTTCCGATATCGACATCTACTTCACCCACACCCATCTCGATCACATCTCGGGCCTCACCTTCTTCGCGCCCCTCTTCGACAAGCGAAGCTCGGTTCGCATGTGGGCCGGCCATCTCGAAGCGCCCTACACGCTGAAGAAGGTCGTCGGTCATCTCATGCAGGCCCCGCTCTATCCGGTGTCGCTGGACGTCTTCCAGGCACGCGTGGAGTTCAAGGAGTTCCGCGCGGGCGATGCGCTGTCGTGCGGCGAGGTCGGCGTGCGCACCGCGCCGCTCAACCATCCCAATGGCGCCACCGGCTACCGCATCGACCATCTCGGCAAGTCGATCTGCTACATCACCGACACCGAGCATCGCGAGGGACAGCGCGACAGCACCATCGTCGAGCTGTGCCGTGGAGCCGACGTGATGATCTACGATTCGAGCTATACCGACGCGGAGTATCCGCACTATCGCGGTTGGGGCCATTCGACCTGGCAAGAGGGCGTACGGGTCGCCGACGCGGCGGGCGTCGGCACGCTCGTCGTCTTCCATCACGATCCCAGCCATGACGATGCGTTCATGGACGGCATTGCGCGTGACGTGGCCGCGCTGCGCCCCGGTAACGTCGCGAGCGGGCTGCCGCGAGCTATCGTCGCCCACGAAGGCCTCACCCTAAGTCCCTGAGTGTTGCGCCATGAGTGCCAGGTTGAGTCTGCGCGGCCGCTGGAGACGGTTCGCCCTCGGATTGCCGACCGTGCTCGGGCTGAAGCCGCGTGGCTGGTTCATCCCGCACCGCTACGCGCCGCTTCTGCCGCCACCCGGCGCACAGCCGCCCTATCCGGCGGTTGAACGGCTGTTCGAGGAGTGCTCGGCCGCGTTCGCCGCCGTGCTCGACTCCGTCGACGCGCAGGCCGCGACGCTCGAGACCATGAAGGGGCTGTTCGAACAGTCTTGGTTTCCGTCGCTCGACGCGGCGGTCGCCTATGCGCTGGTCCGCGAGCGCAAGCCGCGCCATGTCGTCGAGGTGGGCTCCGGGCATTCGACGCGTCTCCTCTCCAAGGCGATGGGGGGCCTGGGTGAGATCCTGGCCATCGATCCCGCCCCGCGCGCCGACATCGCCGGCCTGCCCGGGGTGCGTGTCGTGCCCTCGACACTGCAGGCGGCAGCACCCGAACTCTTCGACGGGCTGATGCCGGGTGATGCGCTGTTCATCGATTCCAGCCACATCCTGATGCCCGGCAGCGACGTCGACATCCTCCTGAATCGCGTCCTGCCGCGCCTGCCGTCCGGCACCCTGGTTCATATCCACGACATCTTCCTGCCGTTCGACTATCCGGAAATCTGGGGCTGGCGCGCCTACAACGAGCAGCAGGGCGTCGTTCCGTTGCTGGCGGGCGGCGCCTATCGGCCGGTCTTCTCCAGCGTCTGGGCCGAGCGTCGCCTGGCCGATCGCCTGGCACGCTCCGTGATCGCGCGGCTGCCGCGCCCTGCCGACGCGTTGCCGGCCAGCCTCTGGCTCGAGAAGCGCTGATGCTGGCACGCCTGCGAGATTGGCTGTTCGACGGCGGCGGCACTGGCGAGCTGCCAGAGCGGGTCCGCGACGCCATCCGTCGCCAGCAGGAGCAGAGCGAGATCCTGATCGGCTGGGTGCAGCTCGTGATCGTCATCCTGGTCACCACGGTCTACGAGTCGACCACCATGCCGGCGGGCGTCGTGCAGGAGGACTATTCCTTCGAGTTCGAGGTGCTGGCGATCTACGGCGCCTTCTGTGTCGTCCGCCTCGGTCTCGCCTACGCCCGCCTGCTTCGGCCGTGGATGCTCTATCTGTCGGTGATTGCCGACATCTTCCTCCTGATGGGGCTGATCTACTCGTTTCACTACAAGTATGCCCAGCCGGCAGTCTTCTATCTCAAGGTGCCGACCCTCCTCTATGTCTTCCTGTTCATCGCGCTCCGTGCCTTGCGTTTCGAGGCGCGCTTCGTGCTGTTCACCGGATTTGTGGCGATTGCAGGCTGGACATACCTGATCGCCTACGCGCTGGGCGGCCAGGGTGGACCGCACAATCCCACCGATGACTTCGTCGAATACATGACCTCGAACGCGTTCCTTCTTCACGCCGAGATCGACAAGATCATCGCCATCCTGCTCACGACCGTCGTACTGGCACTCGCCATCTCGCGAGCCCGCCATCTGCTGGTGCGAGCGGTGAGCGAGGGCGCCGCCGCCCGGGACCTCTCGCGCTTCTTCGACCCCGGCGTCGCCGCCCGCATCAGGGGCGCCGCCATGTCGATCAAGGCGGGCGAGGGCGAGCTACGCGACGTCGCGATCCTCACGGTCGACCTGCGCGGCTTCACCCGTCTGTCGACCGAACTCGAGCCCGACCAGGTCATGAAGGTCCTGCAGGACTACCAAGGCCGCGTCTGCCCCTTGATCGCCGGATTCGGCGGCAGCATCGACAAGTTCCTGGGCGACGGTATCCTGGCGTCGTTCGGAGCCGTCGCCACCTCGCCCACCGCGGCCGCGGATGCGCTGCGCGCGGCCGATGCCGTCAACGCCGCGGCAGCAGCCTGGGCCACGGAACGCCGCGCCGCAGGCCTGCCAGCGCTCGAGATCGGGCTGGCGGTATCGTCTGGACGGGTCGTTTTCGGCGCCGTCGGCGATGGCGAACGGCTCGAATTCACGGTGATCGGCGATGCCGTGAATTTTGCGGCGAAACTCGAAAAGCACAATAAAGAGGAACGCACCCGCGCCATCACGGATGCGGCCACATATGATCTCGCCGAGCGCCAGGGCTACCGGGCGGGGCAGCCTCATGAACGCCGGGCTGGCCGACGGGTCGGTGGGGTGGCCGAATCGGTCGATATTGTGGTCTTGGCTGCCTGAGAAGCGGGCAAGCCGTTGCCTTGCCCTTTCCCCATTCGGGGCCTATGTAATTTCGGACAGGGACGCTTTGGGTTGCGAGCTGGGCGGAGCGCCATCGTGGGCAACAACTACGACATCATCCTGATCGGTCTGGTCGCGGTCTTCCTGATCCTGCGACTGCGGTCGGTGCTGGGCAAACGCACGGGCAACGAGCAGCCGCCGGCGCGTGATCCCTTTGCGCCCCCTGCGCCGCCGCCGGCAACGCCGCGCGTGGGTGACGCATCGGGCAACGACAATGTCGTGCCCCTCCCGACGGCCAATGCGCCGTCGCCCCGGCCCACCTTGGCCACCAGTGGCCCGGGCGGCATTCGTGCCACCGTGATGCCTTCGGCGTCCGCCGGAGTCGCCGCCATTCGCGCTGCCGATCCAGGCTTCGAGCCGCTGGGTTTCACGGCTGGCGCCAGGGCGGCCTTTACCTCCATCGTCGAGGCTTTCGCTCGCGGGGACACTGCGACGCTGCGGCCGCTGCTCGATAGTGCCACCTTCGCCAGCTTCGAAGGCGCGATCCGTGGCCGTGCAGAGCGCAAGGAGAAGGCGGAGACCACCCTGATCGGCTTCGAGGCGTCCGACATCGCAGCGGCCGAAATGCAGGGGACCCATGCCGCCGTGACGGTGCGGTTCGTCAGTGAGCAGATCAACGTCGTGCGCAACGACGAAGGCCAGATCGTCGACGGCAATCCCAATGAAGTGCAGAAGGTCGTGGACCTCTGGACGTTCCGCCGCGACACCAAGTCCAGTGATCCCAACTGGCAGCTCATAAAGACCGAAAGCGAAGGCTGAGGGAGGCTTTGCGAGAATGCGCTGGAGCGTCCTGACCGCCGGCACGGCTTTGCTTGCCGCGGCCGGCCTGCTGTCCGCCTGTGCCAGCGGGACGAGTACAGAGCCCCAACCGCGCGTAGCGATGGCGCCGATCTCCTACAACGAGATCCCCGGCTGGGCGGAAGACCGGCATGCCGAGGCGCTGGCGGCGTTCCGACGTTCCTGCCCCCGCCTGAGCGCCGGCGCGGACATGAAGATCGCCACCGACGGCGGCGAGAAGACCGTGACGGCCGGCGAGTGGAAGCGCATCTGCGATGCTGCCGCGGCCGTGAAGGCCGGCGACGCCCGCGCCGCCCGTTCCTTCTTCGAGGCGAACTTCAGGCCGCTGGTCGTCCAGGCACCCGGCAAGTTCACCGGCTATTTCGAGCCCGAGACGCGGGGCAGCAAGGCGCCATCGCGCCTCTTCACCGTCCCGGTCTATCGCCGGCCGCCCGACCTCACCGACAAGCCCTACTACACGCGCGCCGAGATCGAGCAGGGCGCGCTGAAGGGCAAGGGACTCGAGATCGTCTACGTCCAGGATCCGGTCGCCCTGTTCGAGATCCAGGTGCAGGGCAGCGGCCGCGTGCAGCTCGCCGAAGGCGGTGCCATGACGTTGGGCTTCGACGGCTCCAACAACCGGCCCTATACCGCCATCGGCGCCGTGCTGGTCGAGATGGGCGTGATGAAGAGGGAAGATGCGACCTGGCCCGCGATCCGCGACTGGCTGAAGCGCAACCCGCAGCAGGCACGCGACGTGATGCGCAAGAACGAGCGCTACATCTTCTTCAAGGATACGAAGACCTCGGCGCCGATCGGTGCCGAAGGCGTGCCGCTGACGGCGCAGCGCAGCATGGCCGTTGATCCGGCGCTCACGCCGTACGGGACGCCCATCTGGATCGACACGAAGCGGCCCTCGCTCCGGAGGGGTGCGCAGCCCGACACCTATCGCCGGCTGATGATCGCCCAGGACACCGGTGCGGCGATCAAGGGGCCCGCCCGCGGCGACGTCTTCTTCGGCGCCGGAGCGCAGGCGGCGGAGTGGGCCGGCCGCATGAACAGCGACGGCCGGGCCATCGTTCTCGTCCCCAACAAGAGCTGACCACCTCGGCACGCCCCTCGTCAGCGCGCAATGGGCGGTTCCTGGTCGGTCGGGATGCCCGCGGCATGCCGGTACAGCGCCGCAAGGCGGTTGAGGTAGGACGCGTCCTTGCCGAGCGCCACGGCGTTCGCGCCCTCGGTCGCCCGGATCACCTGGTAGTAGCCCCAGAGGTCGGGCCCCCGCCGCTCGACGAAGACGACCGACTGCAGGGCGCCAGGCTCGAAGGCCGTGAGCAGAACGATACGGATCGGCGTCACGTTCTCGGTCGCGGCGACGATGCGGTCTGCCGACCGCTCGTGTACGGTCATGCGGTAGATCGTGCGTCCCGAACGACCCACTTCGAAGTATCGGAACGAGGCGCCGGCGGTGAGGACGCCGGGCGCGGGATCCGCCTGCTGCTCGTCCTCCGGCCCGGCAACGGCGCCGGCGTCGGACACCAGGGGTTCCCAGCGCTTCCTCGTGACCGACCAGTAGCGCACCGCCTTCAAGGCCGAGATGCGTGCGAGCCTGGCCACCAGCTCGTCCATCGAACCACCATGCGTGAACTGGCCGGCCAGTGCCGCGACCAGACGTGTGCGCTCGGGAGTCCAGTGCAGGCAGGGCGGCGGCCGCCAGTCGAGACGCTTGAGGTCGGCCTCGCTCCAGACGCCGACTGTCGGCCGCTGGCCGGCGGTCGGATAGGGCGGCGACGGCTCCGTCCCGCACGGCGGCACCAACGGCGGCGTTGCCGCGTGTCCGAGGGTCGGGAGCAGGCCCGACATGAGGATGAGAGTACGTCGCCGCATCCCCTTCAACGGAGGCGGACGGAACCGGGTTGCCCGCCGATTTTGCGGCTGCCAATGTGCCCGTCGTGTCCAAGCCGTCCTCCGATCCTGCCGCCCGCCCGCGCCGCGTCGCCCTGTTCGTGACCTGCCTCGTCGACCTGTTCCGCCCTTCGGTCGGCTTCGCCGCGGCGAAGCTCCTCGAGGATGCCGGCTGCACCGTCGAGGTTCCGCCGCTGCAGGTCTGTTGCGGCCAGCCCGCCTACAACAGCGGTGATCGCGCGACGACCAGGGCGATCGCCGCGCAGGTCATCGACGCCTTCGAGGGCTACGATGCCGTCGTGGCGCCATCGGGTTCGTGCGGCGGGATGCTGTCGCACCACTACCCTGCGCTGTTCGAGGACGACGACCGCATGAAGGCGCGCGCCGAAAGCCTGGCCAGCCGCAGCCAAGAACTGATCTCGTTCCTGGTCGACGTGATGGGCGTCGACAAGGTGGCGGCGCGCTACGACGACGCCGTCACCTATCACGATTCCTGCT
>CAYRBQ010000110.1:0-9492 GCA_964422305.1 uncultured Reyranella sp.
GGTGCTGGTCGCCTCGGTGCGCCATTCGCAACATGTCGTCCAGGCTGCCAAGCTCGGCGCCCATGTCGCGACCCTGCCGCCCAATGTGCTGCGCCAGCTATTCAAGCATGCCCTGACGGACAACGGCCTCAAGGCCTTCCTCGACGACTGGGCCAAGACCGGCCAGTCGATTCTCTGACAGAAAGAGGCGCCGATGGACAGCCAACCGGACGACGGCGGCATGGTCACGGCGCCCGACGGCTCGGGCCGCCAGGTCAAGGTGATCACCGCCGACGACGTCGTCGCCTATCTCAAGGCGCATCCGACCTTCTTCGAGGGTTACCCCGAATTGGTCGAGATGATGAGCATGGTGCCGCGCGTCCAGGGACCGGGCGTCATCGACATGCAGCAGGCGATTCTAAAGCGCCTGCGCGGCGAGATCGAAAAGCTGAAGAGCGAGCGCACCGAGATCATCGCCAACTCGCAGCAGAACCAGATCGTGCAGAGCCGCATCCAGGCAGCGGTGATCAGCATCATCCAGGCGACGACCTTCGAGAAGATGATCCACGTCGTCACCCACGAGCTGCCCGAGCTGCTCGACGTCGACTTCATCACGCTCGCCATCGAAGCCAACGCCGATGCGCCAAAGCGCGTGCCGGTGCGCGGCGTCTACGTGCTGGCGCCCGGCGCCATCGACGCCGCGATCGGCCCGGACAAGCACGCCCGCCTGCGCTCCGACATCGTGGGCGAGGAAGCCTTCTTCGGCGACGTCGCCCGCTTCGTGAAGTCCGACGTGCTGATGCGGCTGCGCGTCTCCTCGGGCTCGCCCGACGGCGTCATGTGCTTCGGCGCGCGCGACGGGCAGGCCTTCGGGCCCGAGATGTCGACCGAGCTCCTGTTCTTCCTGGCCAAGGTGCTGGAGAACACCACCCGCGCCTGGCTCGACCTGCCGGAGTGACACGAGCGTGAGCACGGTCGCTGACGCGCAGGCCGCGTGGCGCGACTGGCTGCAGAGCGAGCGCCGGCTCTCCGCCCACACGCTCACCGCCTACGAGCACGACGTCGCCACGTTCCTGGGCTTCATGACCGGCTATCTCGGCAGCGCGCCGACGCTCGATGCGCTCGCCAAGCTCAAGCCCGCCGAATTCCGCGCCTGGCTTGCCGAACGCTCGCGGCAGGGCATGGCCCGCACCTCGACGGCCCGCGCCTTCTCCTCGGTGCGCTCCTTCTTCCGCTTCCTCGACAAGAACGGCCTCGCTCATAACGCCAGCGTCGCGTCGATCCAGACGCCCAAGCTGCCGAAGTCCGTCCCCAAGGCGCTCAACGAACGCGACATGGAGGACCTGCTCGAGGCCGAGCCCGACCAGGAGCGCGCGCCGTGGATCGACCTGCGCGACGCGGCCGTCCTGATCCTGCTCTACGGAGCCGGCCTGCGCATCGGCGAGGCGCTGTCGCTCACCAAGGGCGAGGTCGATGAGCTGCTGAAGAGCGGCCGCGACACGCTCGCCATCCTCGGCAAGGGCAACAAGACGCGGCTGGTGCCGCTGCTGCCGCAGGCGCTGCAGGCTTTGAAGGCCTACCGCGACGCCTGCCCCTGGCTCGCCGCCGCATCACCGAAGTCCAGGGTCTTCGTCGGCGTGCGCGGCGGTGCACTCGATCCCGCCATCGTGCAGAAGCGCGTGCGCGAGATCCGCCGCGGCCTCGGCCTCGCCGAAAGCGTGACGCCGCACGCGCTGCGCCACTCCTTCGCCACCCATCTGCTGGGCGCCGGCGGTGACCTGCGCACCATCCAGGAACTGCTGGGCCACGCCTCGCTGTCGACGACCCAGCGCTACACCGACGTCGACGCCGCCCGCCTCGCCGCCGTCTACCGCGCCGCCCATCCGCGCGCGAAGGGCTGACATTCTACCTCCACCAGTAGGTCATTGCCCTGACGGTAGATCCGGGACCGATGTAGACTTGCGACGACATCGTGCCGGCATCGATACAGCCGACGAGGCTGAAGTAGTTGTTCTCGGTCCAGTTCACCTTGCGAGAGCAGGAAAGACAGTCGGCGCAATCCGACGACGATTCGGGCTGGCATCGAAACCCGTATTTTGAAGCGAGCGCCTGGCGGCCTTCCCGTTCGACAACTCCTTGAATGAAGGTCGCGAGCTTCGGACGTTCCGCCCACTCGTTGAGGGGCGGCCACGGCCCGTCGTATCTGGGGTTCTTCGCGGGATTCTCGCTTTTCCATCCATGGGTCGTAGCCGCCGTCAGGGCATCGGGCGCCGGGCACAGGCCGCAACCCGACAGACCCAGCACAATCAGAACGACGGCGATTGCTGACCGGATGAAACTCGGCATGTCCATGCCCTCGAAGAAGGGCCACGATCATGCCGAGCACATCAAGTTACTCCACTAATCTATGGTTGTATTTGTCTACCCTACGGCGCGTCCCTCACGGGGAATGTCGGGGGAGCCACGTAGCGCTCGTACTTGGGGTCGAGCAGGTCACGGCCCCAGCCGGAGAAAGTCCGCGTCATGCCCTTCTCTCGGAGCACGCGGTCGAGATCGAGCCCCATCACCTTGCCGAGCGTGAACGCCACAGAGTTGCTGTTCTGGATCTGCCCGCCGTCAGTGCCGAGCTCGTATGAGAGATCATGCGCCTTGTAGTCGAAGTTGCGCGCATTGATCGCTGCACGGGCGCCAGCGCCGCGCGACCAGATCCGCTGCAACTCTTCTGGCGATCCCGAAGCGACGGTCGCGATCACCTTACCGCCCATGCGTTGCCCAGCGTCGTCTGCGACGAACAGCTCCGAGCCATCCATGCCCATTTTCACTGCCTCACCGGTACCTTGTTCCTCTTTGCCTGGATTGCGAGAATGAGCCAGACCATGCAGCTCGCGCTCGACTTTGCCCCGGTCGTTCACCAGCGCCAGGAAGGCATGCCCGCGATGGGCAATCGACTTGTATCTCAGCTCGATGCTCCAGCCGCCCTTCTGGTTCGGATACATGGTCTCGGCGTCGTTTCGGTCGGTCATCGGTCTCTCCTCTGAATGAAAAAAGGCCGCCCCGAAGGGCGGCCCGGCCGATTGGTTGGTCGATATGTTCCGGTACAAGTCGCCCGGATCGATTTCGGCTTCCCGCACGCCGGAAAGCCAATGACGGCGGGCTTTTAACCGGCTCTACGGGCACACCACGACGGTGCGCGTGTTGTGCCCTGAACTGTGCCCGCCGGTGTGGTCTCGAAGGACGGGGGCACGACTGACGTCATGGTGTTGCTGGCAGTGCCAGCATCGCGACCGGTTCTCGTCCACGGCTCAGGAGCCGCGGCGGCTACACCCTGGCGCTCGCTTGCGCACGATCCGCGGCGTGCGCGGACGGGTCTTGCCGGATAAACAAAGGGCCGGCGCCCCGGTCACGGGAAGCGCCAGCCTAGCCTCCACAATAGGCATATTCCTGCCGAACCTGCAACTCTTCCGATCGGATATTTTCTAATGCCCCAGCGTCTTGGGCCCAAGCACATCGGAATCGTCGCCTGCTCCGCCGAGGGCGCGGCGCTCTGCTACAAGACCATCTGCGTGGAAGGCGCCGCCCTGCTCGGCCCGCATGCCCATCCCGAGGTCTCGCTGCATACCCATTCGCTGGCCGACTATGTCGTGTGCATCGATGCCGGCGACCGCAAGGGCGTGGCCGAGCTGATGCTCTCCTCGGCGGAGAAGCTCGCCAGAGCCGGCGCCGATTTCCTGATCTGCCCGGACAACACCATCCACCAGGCGATGGCCCACGTGCTGCCGCGCTCGCCATTGCCCTGGCTGCACATCGCCGAGGTCGCGGCGGCCGAGGCGAAGGCCCGCGGCTACCGGAAGATCGGCATCACCGGCACGCGCTGGCTGGTCGACAGCGAGGTTTACCCTGAGAAGCTCGAGGCCGCGGGCCTCGCCTGGCTGAAGCCCACGCCGGAGGAGCGCGAGGAGGCCAACCGCGTGATCATGGACGAGCTCGTGATGAGCCGCTTCACGCCGACGGGAATCGCTACGTTCCAGCGGATCATCGACCGCCTGAAGCGCGACGGCTGCGATGCCGTCGTGCTCGGATGCACGGAGATCCCGCTGATCATCAGCGACGCCAATTCGAGCCTGCCGACGCTCGATTCGACGCGGCTGCTGGCCCGCGCGGCGCTGCAGAAGGCTACAAGTCCTTCACGAAGATGACCTGCCCGTCGTCCTGGCGTCCGGTCTCGCGCCAGCCGTTCCTGCGGTAGAAGCCCTCGGCACGCGTACCGGGACCGGTGGTGAGCGTCGCGACCTTGTGGCCCGCTTCCTTGAGATCGGCGCAGGCGAGCGGCAGCAGTGCGCGGGCGATGCCGCGGCCCTCGTAGTCGGGATGGATGAACAGGCCGAAGATCGTGCCGTCGCGGATGTCGGCGACGGCGAAGCCCTGCACGGCGCCCGCCTCCTCCCACACCCAGAAGGTACCGTTGTCGAAGATCCAGGTGGCGACGTCGTCCACCTTGGCGCGCGACGCTTCGCCGAGGGTGTTTTCGTGCACGGCCATGCGCACGTCGTGGATGCGGGGACGGTCGGCGCGAAGTGCTTTGCGAATCATGAGGCAACTCCGATGCAATGAGTGAAGGAGGTTCGACGTGCCAACGCATGACGGCCGCGCGGACGGCGGGCATCTGGTCGGCGATTGAATCGAACCTGCGACTACATCGGACTTCGGCACCTCGATTGAGGTCGAGACACTAGCAGCGGATCGCTTTCCGGCCTAGCGGCGCCGCCGCTGGACCAGCCACTCGACTGCGAGGCTGCCCACCACCGCCAGCACGGTGAACCAGATTACCGCCGGCTGCGTCGACCACAGGCTCCACATGAAGGCGAGCAGCACCACCACCATCAGGGCGGCGCCGGCCAGAATGGGAAGGCGCGAGCCGCCCGCCTCCTTGTGCAGGCGCCAGTGGGCGACGAAGACGGCGAGATAGCAGATCAGGATCGTGGCACCGGCAACCTGGGCAATGTCGCCGAGATCGAGGAGGTTGACCATCACCAGGACGGCGCCAGCGGACCATACCAGCCCGCGCGTGCCCTGCCCCCAGGCCGCGCGGCCGAACACGGCGGGAAGCTGTTCCTTTCCGGCGAGCCCGCGCGAGACCTCCAGGGCGCAGAAGATGCTGGCATTGATCGACGAGGCTGTCGCGAACAACGCGCCGATCGACACGATGACGAATCCGACCTGACCGAGGACGGGCTTGGCGGCCTGCGCCACGGCCGTTGTCGCGAAGCGCGCCAGCTCTTCGGGCGAGATGTTGCCCATCACGACCACCGACAGGCCGATGTAGAGCACGATGACGACGGAGATCGCGAGGAAGATAGCGCGCGGGATGGTCTTGGCGGGATTGGCGACGTGGCCCGAGGCGTTGGTCATCATGCCATAGCCGCCATAGGCGAAGAAGGTGAGGCCGACGCTGGCGAGCAATATGCTCGGCCCAACCGTCGGTCCCTGGACCAGCATCCCGGGATCGATGCTCGATCCGCCGGCCACCAGCAGCGCCGTCAGGATGACCAGCTTGATTCCGACCAGCAGCTCCTCGACGCGCCCGACCATGCCGGAGCCCGCCATGTTGACGATGAAGAGGACGATGACTGCCGCCGACGCGAAGATGTTGGCGACATAGGCCGCCGAGACGTCGCCCAGCAGCAGGCGGTCGGCATAGGCGCCGAAGGTCTTGGCGACCATCGCGATATTGACGATCTGCGTCACCAGGTAGAGGACCGACAGGCCGCCGGCCACGGTCTTCGCCGGAAAGGCCCGATCGAAATAGTCCATAATGCCGCCCGAGCTCGGGAAGCGGGCAGCGAGCCGGGCATAGGAGTAGCCCGACAGCAGCGCGATGACGCCGCCGATGGCGAAGGAGAGATAGACGTCGCTGCCAGTCATCAAGGCGGCCTGGCCCAGCAGCGCGAAGATGCCGGCGCCCACCATGGACCCGATGCCGAGCGCCGAGACGCTCCACATGCTCATTTGGCCATGCTCATGCCGTCGCCCCGGCGGATCGATCGTATTGGTCATGAACTCTTCTCTCCGCGCCCCCTCAGCCAGGACATCAGAACAACACCGCCACCCGCAGCGAAAGCACTGCGGCGAGCTGCTGCGTCGGCGTCAGCGCCGGCTGGAAATAGAGCTGCAGGTCGGGCGTGACCTGCAGCCGCTGGAAGAAGGTCCAGGCCCAGTAGAGCTCGACCATGGTCTCGCTCGGCAGCGCGAAGGTGCCTGCATAGAGGCTCTGGTTGGTGCGGTTCCAAGCGAGACCGAGGCCGATCTGGTCGAGCGGGTCGCGCCCCAGCGGGTTGTTGTAGACGGAGCCGCCGGCGATCGAGGATTGGATGTACCAGCTCGAGTTCCAGGCGGTGTTGGCGCGCAGGAACACGCCCCAGTGCTCACCCAGCGGCTGCGAGGCGCTGAACGACAGGCCCGAGCTCGCCTGCGGCTGCACGGGCACGCCCGGCACCTCGTAGTAGAGCAGCGCATAGTCGCCCTGCCCGAGCTTGCCGACGGTCGGCGACCAGGCGCCGTAGGCGAACCAGGCATAGGGGCCCTGGCCCAGCGTATTGAACAGGATCGAGGTGCCGCTCAGGTTGTTGGCGTCCTGGAAGCCTGTGGCGAACGTGACCTCCTTGGTCGGGTTGAGCTGGACATAGGCGCCGAGGCTGCCCAGCGAGTAGTTCTGGCTGCCGTTCTGCGACAGCGAATAGCCGATGAAGTTGACCTGCTGGTTGTTGGCGTAGGCGTTGCCGTCGAAGTTGGCGAACGGGTACTGGCCGATCGTCACGGCGAGCCAGTCGCCGGGAAGGTCGTGCGTGTAGCTCACCTGCGCGAAGGTGACCGCGTTCGTGGGATAGTCGTTGACCGGGCTGTTGAGGTTCAGTCGGCCCTGCAGGGCCGCGGCGTTCGGCGACGACCAGTATTGCGTCGCATTGTAGGAGAACTGGAACGAGCCACTGCCGATAGCGCGGTTGTCGAACAGCTTCCAGTCGACCGATGGCGTGAAGAGTCCCTGTATCGCGCCGTATCCGCCGTCCGGCGTGCCCCATTGGCCGAGCGCCGACGCGGTCATCGCATAGCTGATGCCGGTCGTGTCGGCGATCTGCTTCTTGGCCCGGACGACCCGACCGACGCCATCGTCGATCTCCTGCTCGAGTGTGCGGTTTTCGCGCTCCTTGGCAGCGCGGATGCGGTCGTGCACGCGGCCGACATGGCGTACGCCGGGTTGGGCCGTCGTCACGGCCGGCGCCTGGGCCATGACCGGTTGCGGCCGGACGACGAGGCTCGCAGCCAGCAACGACAATACCGGCAGCCACCTCACATGGCCGGACGCACGATTCTCCACCCACTCCCCCAAGTCGCGCCAATCCTAGGGTCGGCTCCTCGGGAAGGACAGCGTGATTCGCGCTAGCGCATCGCCTCGTAGATCAGGTGCAGCGCGCCGCCGCTGCGCGGTGCACACGATTTCAGCATGAGCTTCAGCTCGGGCGTGTTCGGCGGAAAGAGCGGAATGCCGTCGCCCAGCACGATGGGCACGATCGCCATCTCCAGTACGTCGAGCTTGCCGGCCGCGATCATGCCGCGGATCACCTGGCCGCCGCCCTCGATCCAGACCCTGGCGTAGCCGCGCGCCTCCAGCTCTGCCGTGACGGCGGCGAGATCGCCGGAGCGCACCTCGACGCCGGGCGGCGCGTCGGCCAGCGGACGGCCGGTCATCACGATCACCGCCTTGCCGGCGTAGGGCCACTCGCCCATGCCGCGCACCGCGTCGTAGGTGCCGCGACCCATCAGGATCGCATCGACGCCCACCAGGAACGCCTCGATGCCGAACTCCTCCGCCGGATGGCCTTCCAGCCAGTCGAAGGAGCCGTCGGCGCGCGCGATCTTGCCGTCGAGCGACATCGCGATGTGGCAGTGCCAGACCGTCCTGGGCATGCGTAGGCCTCGCGTGAATCAGGGGGCGAGGTTCTTGGCCAGGAACGCCTTCACGTCAATCACGAACTGCTGCCACGCCGGCTCGTGGGCGCCGTAATGCGCGCCGCAGCAGCCGCCGGGCTTGCTGCGGTTGCCGACGCCGTCGAGATAGCGCACCGGCAGGCCGAGCGCGTCGAAGCTGTGATGCGCGCCCTCGTATATCTTCGTCTCGACGAGATCGCGCCCCGCCGCGATACGGTCGATGACGGCCCTGCACTGTGCCACCGGCGTCCAGTCATCGAGCGCGCCCATGGCGAAGAGGATGGGCTGACGTGCGCGCAGCCGCGTGCCCAGCAGATTGGCCAGCGCGCAGTCGGGATAGACCAGCACGACGGCGCGCGCGAGCGAGGGTGTCGCATCCTCCATCCGCCCCGACAGCGCCCGCAGCATCGCCACGCCGCCGCCGTACGAATAGCCCATGAAGGCGAGTCGCCGCGGGTCGACGCCCGGCTGCCGGGCGAGCCAGGCCAGAGCCGCGTCGATGTCGCCGGCGCGCGCCTCGGCATCGGCTTGCGTTGGCCAGTTGCGGCCGCAGATGTCCTTGAGTCCACGCGCCGAGAAGCTGTCGACCACCAGCGCGACGTAGCCCCAGGAGGCGAGCAGCCCGGCCATGCGCGCCGTGTTCTGCCCCGGCCCGCCGCAGCCGTGGAAAATGGCGACGGCGGCGACGGGCTGCGCGGCATTGGCCGGACGGAAAAGCTGGGCGGCGAGCCCCACGGTGGGCTGCGAGGGGCGCCCGCCCTGCTCCACCGGCACGCGCACATTCTGCTGCCCGTGCGCCGGCAGGGCCAACAACACGGCGAGCACACAGATTGCCCACGATATTGCCGTTTGCCCGCACGTGGCTGCGCCCCGAAGATGCATCGGCGAAGCGTAGACGAAGCACCGGTGGGGACAAGAGCGTGGATCTGGATCTGAACGAGACCCTCTACACGATCTCCACCTGGATCATCCCGGCGATCCTGGCGATCACCCTGCACGAAGCGGCGCACGGCTTCGTGGCCTACCGCTTCGGCGACCGGACGGCCTGGGACCAGGGCAGGGTTACCCTCAATCCCTTCAAGCACATCGATCCGGTGGGCACGGTACTGCTGCCGGGCGCACTGCTCTTGATGCGGGCGCCGTTCCTGTTCGGCTACGCCAAGCCGGTGCCGGTTAACTTCGCCGCGCTCAACAATCCGCGCCGCGACATGGTCTGGGTGGCGGCGGCCGGTCCCGCGACCAACGTGGCGCTCGCCCTGGCGGCGGGTGCGCTCGCCCACGTCACCTATCTGCTGCCGCCCGCGGCCGAACAGTGGACCGTGCTCAACCTCGAGAACGCGATCCTGATCAACATCGTGCTGGCGGTGTTCAACATGCTGCCGCTGCCGCCGCTCGATGGCGGCCGGGTCGCCGTCGGCCTGCTGCCGAGGTTCCTCGCCCGGCCGCTCAGCCGCCTAGAGCCCTACGGCATGTTCATCATCCTGGGGCTGCTGTTCGTCGTGCCGCTGGTCGGCGGCCAGCTCGGCTACA
>CAYRBQ010000111.1:0-9412 GCA_964422305.1 uncultured Reyranella sp.
TCGGCCGAGCGGGGCGTCGCGTGTGTCCTTCCCCCCCCCCGCCGGCGGGGGAGGTGCCCCGTCAGGGGGGCGGCGGGGGCGACCCCTCCGTCGTCGTAGGACGCCGACACCTCCCCTTGGCGGGATCCGCCAAGGGGAGGACTTTGAGCTACGATCCGCCGGCCGCCTTCACGACGGCGTCGACGTCGGTGATCCAGACGAGCTTCTGCTTGCCGATCGTCTCGAGGACGCGGCGCAGCGACGCCGCGCCCGCAGGCGTGCCGACCACGAACGGATGGATGCCGATCGCCACGACGGTGGCGGGCCGGTTCGCGTCTTTCTCCGCCTCGCGCGCCAGCTCGACGATGTAGTCGATCCAGAAGCGCTCGAGGTCGAGCGGCTCCTTGTAGCGCACCAGGTACTGGCCCATGTCGACGGTGACGGCCGGGTAGGGGATCATCATGAGCCTGCCGGAGGGCGTCACGAGGCGGGTGAGCACATCGGAGTCCATGCCGTCGAGCGAGTACTTGATCCCTTCTGCTGCGGTCGCAGGCACGGTGCCGGCGTTCGACCACACGCTGGGGCTCGACCAGCCGGTCGGCCGCACGCCGGTGCCTTTCTCGATCAGGTCGAGCGTGCGGCGCACATAGGCCATCTGAGCCTCGACGCCTTTTTCGAGCGGGAGCTGGTCGGTCGAGTTGTTGATGCCGTGCGCCACGATGGGCGCCTTCGGCACCGACGCCCGGAACTGCTTCCAGACCTCGGGATGCTTGCCGGGAAACTCGGCGCTGAGGGCGATGCTGAGCGGCGCATCCTGTTCCTCGAACAGCCGGCCGACACGCGGCACGCCCCACTCGATGGCGTACCGGCGGAAGGAGTCGTCGACCATGTCGGGCGTGCGGCTGGTCATGTCGGGCCGGAAGTTCGGTCCCTTGCCGATGCCCCAGGTCTCGACATAGAGGACGAAGCAGATCGCGACCTTGCGGCCCTCGGGCCATGCCTTCACCGGCACACTCTCGCGGACGAGACCGGTCGCCCAATCCCTGGTCTGGGCAGCGGCCGGCCCCGCGAGCATCGCCACTCCAAGCAGCATCGCGAAGAAACGTCTCATGGCGCGAATGCTAGCAGGCGACATGCGCCAAGTCGTCCACAGCGCCGCAGGCCAGCGCTCTGGGCTAAGGTGGTGGCATGTCCGACACCGCCAGAGCCGAACGCGCGGCCTTCCTGGGTATCGAGCGCTCGCTGACGGGAAGGCGCTGGGCGGCGCGGCTCGCCGACGAGCGGGCGGCGCTCGCCATCGCGCAGCGCCACGGCCTGCCCGACGCGATCTGCCGCCTGCTGGCGGCGCGCGACATCGGGCTCGACGCGGTTCCGGATTTCCTCGAGCCGACGCTCCGCAAGTTCCTGCCCGATCCCTCGCATCTCAAGGACATGGATGCCGCGGTCGCGCGGCTGGTGGCGGCGGTGGAGAAGGGCGAGAAGATCGTCGTGTTCGGCGACTACGACGTCGACGGTGCGACGTCGTCGGCGCTGCTGCTGCGCTTCTTCCGCGCCGTCGGCGGCAATATCGGCGTCTACATTCCTGACCGCCGCAAGGAAGGCTACGGGCCCAACGCGACGGCGCTGCTCAGGATCAAGGAGGAGGGCGCATCGGTCGTCGTCACGGTCGATTGCGGCATCACCGCCTTCGAGCCGCTGGCCGAGGCGCGCCGCGCCGGGCTCGACCTCATCGTCATCGACCACCACATGGCCGAGGTCGCGCTGCCCGAGGCGGTGGCCGTGGTCGATCCCAACCGCGTCGACGACGACAGCCCGCACAAGCACATGGCCGCGGTGGGCGTCGCCTTCCTGCTCGCCGTCGGCGTCAACCGCGCGCTGCGCGACGCCGGCTGGTACGCAGGCGAGCGCCAGGAGCCCGACCTCCGGCAATGGCTCGACCTCGTGGCGCTGGGCACGGTGTGCGATGTCGTGCCCCTGGTCGGCGTCAACCGCGCGCTGGTGCGGCAGGGCCTGCAGGTGATGGCGCAGCGGCGCAATGTCGGGCTCGCGGCACTCGCCGACGTGGCGCGGCTGAAGGAACCGCCCGGTGCCTACCATCTCGGCTTCATGCTGGGGCCGCGGGTCAATGCCGGCGGGCGGGTGGGCCAGGCCGATCTCGGCGCGCGCCTGCTGTCGAGCGAGGATCCGCACGAGGTCGGCGCGCTCGCCGTCCGGCTCGACGAGTTCAATGCCGAGCGCCGCGCCATCGAGCGCGAGGTGCTCGACCAGGCGATCGCCCGCATCGAGGGACTCTACGGCCCCGACCGCAAGGGCCTGCCGTCGGCGCTGCTGGTCGAGAGCGAGGGCTGGCACGTCGGCGTGATCGGCATCGTGGCCAGCCGGCTGGTCGAGCGCTACGGCCGCCCGGCCTTCGTGATCGGCATGGACGGCGCGCTGGGCAAGGGATCGGGCCGCTCGGTGCGCGGCGTCGATCTCGGTGCCGCGGTGATCGCGGCGCGCCAGGCGGGCCTGCTGGTCAACGGCGGCGGTCACGCGATGGCGGCGGGACTCACCGTCGCACGAGACTCATTGCCGGAGCTGACGCGCTTCCTCGACGAGCGTATCGCGCCGCAGCTCGGCGCCGCACCCGCCATGCGCGAGCTGGGCATCGACGCCGCACTCGCGCCGGCGGCCGCGACGCAGGAGCTGGTCGACATGATCGAGCGCGCCGGCCCGTTCGGCGCCGGCAATGCGCTGCCGCGCTTCGCGCTGACCGGGGTGCGCGTGAGCTATGCCCAGCCGGTCGGCGAAGGCCATGTCCGCTGCACCCTGGTCGGCGCCGAGCGCGGCCGGGTCGAGGCGATCGCCTTTCGCGCCAACCAGACGGCGCTGGGTCCGGCGCTGCTCGATCCCGCGCGGCCCGTGCTGCATGTCGCCGGCGCGCTTCGGATCGACCGCTTCGGCGGGCGCGAATCGGTGCGTCTGCAGATCGACGACGCGGCCCCGGCGGCGGGGTCGGTGCTTGCTTGATTTCCCGGCCTCCAGCGGCTACATGCACCCGCTCTTGCGGCCTCGTCCCCTTCGTCTAGAGGCCTAGGACACCGCCCTTTCACGGCGGCGACACGGGTTCGAATCCCGTAGGGGACGCCAAAGCACCAGTCGAGGACTCTCCAGGTGCAGAGCCAGCCAGCCGAGATCGAGACACTGAAGCGCCGGGTCTTCGAAGCGCATGCCGAGGCGCGCGCGGCGGTGCGCGCCTACAACCGCGGGAGCTGGCTGCGCTTCTCCATGACCTTCGTTCCCGTGCCGCTGCTGGTGCTGATCGGCCGCCTCCACTTCGTCGACTGGCACTACTACATCCTGGGCGGCGCCTTCCTCGTCGTGGCCTTCGCGATGTACGAGCTCGACTCGCGCGCCGCCGACAAGCGCGACAGGGCGTTGAAGGCGGCCAGGGAGGCGCGCGCCGTCTATCGCCGGGCGAAGAGCGAGGCATGAGTCGCGCCGTCGTGGTCGGTGCCGGCATCGCGGGGCTCGCGGCCGCCGCGGCGGTCGCGTCGTCCATCGACGAGGTCGTCGTCCTCGACAAGGACGAGCTGCCGGACGGGCCGCGCCATCGGCGCGGCGTCGCGCAGGACACGCAGGTCCACATCCTGCTGAAGGGCGGCGAGCTCTGGCTCGAGCAGCTCCTGCCCGGCATCCGAGCGGCGTTGCTGGCGGCAGGCGCGGTCGAGGTGCGGCAGGCCGTGGACGTGTCGTTGTGGGAGCGCGATGCCTGGCAGGTCGCCCGCGACCTCGGCCACAGCCAGCTCCTGATGAGTCGGCCGGCCTACGAACATGTCCTGCGGCAGCGGGTGCTTGCCTGCGGGAACGTGACGATCCGGGACAAGGCGCCGGTCGATGAGAGGCCGCTGGATGCAGACCTGACCGTTGTGGCCACAGGCCGCGGCGATCGGCTGCTGGCGGGCATCGACGTCCCGACGACCAGCCTGGGCATCGAGGTCGGCTACACCTCGGGGCGCTTCGCCAAGCCCCGGCGGTATCGCGGCGAAGGGCGCTTCATCGCCTGTATCCCGCTGCCGCCGGACGATCGTTATGGGCTCGTCTGTCCGGTCGAGAACGACGAGTGGCTGATCACCCTGTGCAGCCGCTTCGACGACAGGGTGCCGACTGATCCGGCCGGCTTTCGCGCGCGTGCCGCATCATTGCCGATATCCGACATCGCCGAGCGCCTGGCCGAGGCGGTGCCGCTCGGGCCGCTTTCGAGCTACCGGATCGCGCGCGCGACCTGGCGGCACTTCGAGCGCGCGCCCGAGCGGCTGCCGCCGCGCGTGCTGCCGATCGGCGATTGCGTCTCGAGCTTCAACCCGACCTTCGGACAGGGCATGTCGGTGGCGGCCGGCCACGCCGTGGCACTGCGCGGGGCGCTGGCGGCGTCGGGCAGCATCGACGACGTCGCGGCGATCTATCTGCCGAGGGCGGCGGAGGTGAGCGGGCAGGCCTGGGCGATGGCCGCGGCAACCGACCTCGAGTATCCGCGCACCGAGGGCGAGCGACCCCAAGGCTTCGAGCGGATGCTGCAGGGCGCGGAGGCGATGCGCCGGGCGGCGGCGCTCCATCCGGAGGTCCACCTGTTGCGCTTCGAGATCGGCAACATGGTGAAGCCCAGCACGGCGGCGCGCAGCGGGCCGGCGGCGCGGCTGGTCGCCAGAGAGATGCTGCGGTCGCGCTAACGTCGCGCCCGGCGGCCGATCAGCAGGATCAGCGGGATCGCCATCAGCGAGCAGGCTGTGTAGAGGCCGAAGGCGTTGATGTAGCCCAGCATCGCCGACTGCCGGCCGATCTCCCTGGAGAGGCGGGCGAGGCCCTGGACGGTCTCGAAGTCCCAGCCGCCGGTCACCCAGGGCAGCGCCAGCGCCTTGTTGAACGGGTTCACCAGCTCGACCATGCGGCTGTAGTTGGCGCTGGTGGCGCGCACGATCTCGGCGACGCAGATCGAGATGAAGAAGCTCGAGCCGATGTTGCGCAGCAGATGGTAGACGGCAGTGCCTTCGGCGAGGTTGGCGGCGCTGACGTTGGAGAAGGTGACGAGGGTGAGCGGCACCCAGATGACGCCGATCGCGATGCCCTGGACCAGGCTGTTCAGCATCAGGCTCGTCATGTCGACGTTGAGGTCGAACGTCATCAGCCAGACGCCGGAGATGGTCTGCAGCGCGAAGCCGCCGATCAGGCCGATGCGCGGGTCCATGCGGCCGACGAAGATGGCGAGGAAGAAGCCGATGGTGGCGCCGACGCCGCGGGCGGCGATGACCTCGCCGATCAGCGCGTCGGGGAAGCCGGCATGCTGCTGCAGGAGCGGCGGCAGCAGCACCATGGGGGTGAAGTTCAGCATGCCGTAGATCAGCACCAGGACCAGCCCGATCGCGTAGTTGCGGTCGAGCAGCAGCTTGAGGTTCAGGAAGGGCCGCTCGGTCGTGAGGCTGTGGGCGACGAAGATCCAGAAGGCGAGGACGGCGATGAAGGCCTCGATCAGGATCTCGGTGGAGTCGAACCAGTCGAGCCGCTGCCCGCGCGAGAGCACGAGCTGCACGCAGGCGATGGCGACGGAGAGGGAGAGGAAGCCGGTCCAGTCGAGCGACACGCGGCCGGTGGGCTTGTCGTAGGGGAGGGTGAAGCGCAGGCCGATGAAGGAGATCACGCCGACCGGCACGATCATGTAGAAGGCCCAGCGCCACGAGTAGAGTTCCGACAGCATGCCGCCGACCGTCGGGCCGATCACCGGGCCGATGACCACGGCCATGCCGAAGATCGAGGTCACGAGGCCCTGCTGCCGCTTGGGGAAGGTGTCGAGCAGGATGGTCTGCGACAGCGGGATCACCGGGGCGCCCAGCGCGCCCTGCAGCACGCGCCACAGGATCAGCGTCTCGAGCGAATCGGCCAGGCCGCACATGAAGGTCGTGAAGGTGAAGGCGAAGACCGACCAGATCATGGTCTCGCGCCGTCCGAAGCGCGCCGACAGCCAGCCCGTCATCGGCGTCGCGACGGCGGTTGCCAGAATGTTGAAGGTCATGGCCCAGGCGATCTCGTCCTGGGTGGCCGACATGGTGCCCTGCATCTGGGGCAGCAGCGTCGAGGCGATCAGCAGGGTGGTGGCGTAGAGGGTCGAGCCCAGCACGACCATCACCAGAATCAGCACCCGCCGTCCCAGGGAAGTGTCTTTCTCCTCGGAATCGGCGGGGACGGCGTCGACGGCAGGGGCGCTTGAACTCATGGCCTAGACTAATGTAGCCTAGGCAACAATATCGCGCGAGTACGAGTTTGAACCCCGACGACGACGAATATATCGGCTACGTCATCTCCGACATGGCGCGCCTGATCCGGACGGTCTTCGACCGCCGGGTCCGCGACATCGGCCTGACCCGCGCCCAGTGGCTGGTGCTGACGCGGCTCTACCGGCGGCCCGGCGCCAGCCAGACCGAGCTGGCCGACATGCTGGAAATCGACCGCGCGAGCGCCGGTCGCATGATCGACCGCATGCAGAAGAACGGCTGGGTCGAGCGTCGCGACGATATCGAGGATCGCCGCATCTACCGGCTCTATCTCACGCCCGAGGCGCGCAAGGCGCACAAGGCGATGTGGGCGATCGCCGAGGCCACGGTCGACGATGCGCTGGCGCCCCTGTCGGAAAAGGAGCGAGACCAGTTCACGCGGCTCGCCGCGCGCGTGAAGGGGCGGCTGCAAACCCTGGCGGGAGCCACGCCGTGAGCCGCCGCCCGGTTCCGGTGATGCGCCTGGTGCTGCTGTTCGCGGTGCCGCTGGTCGCGATCGCCGGCGCCGGCTGGTGGTGGCTGTCGGGCGGGCGCTACGTCTCCACCGACAACGCCTACGTGAAGGCGCACATCGTCCAGATCTCGCCCGAGGTTTCCGGCCAGGTCCGGCGCGTGCTGGCCAGGGACCATACCCAGGTCGCCAGCGGCGACACGTTGTTCACCATCGAATCGCGGCCCTTCCGGCTGGCGCTCGACAGCGCCGACGCCGAGCTCGACGCGGCACGTGCCCACGTCGAGAGCCTGCGCGGCATCTGGCGCGAGGCCGTCGCCGAGCTCTCGGACGCCGAGGCGCGCGCGGCCTACCAGCAGCGCCAGTGGGAGCGCCAGGAGGAGCTGGCGCTGAAGGGCATCGCCTCGGCCAGCAAGCGCGACGAGGCGCTGAACGAGGCGCGCGGCGCCGCCGATCGCGTCCAGACCGCGCGCGAGAAGCTGCAGCGCGTGCTGGCGGCGCTGAACGGCGACCCGAAGCTGCCGGCCGACCAGCATCCGATGGTGCGCGAGAAGCAGGCGGCGCGCGAGCGGGCAGCGCTCGATCTTTCACGAACGGCCGTGCGTGCGCCGGTCGACGGGGTGGTCGTCAACATGCGCCTGCAGCAGGGCGAGCAGGTGAAGGCGGCGACGCCGCTGTTCGCGCTGGTGGTGCTGAGCCGTCCCTGGATCGAGGCCAACTTCAAGGAGACCGAGCTGACGCACGTCCGCGTCGGCCAGAAGGCGACCGTCGTGCTCGACACCTATCCCGACGTGACCTGGGAGGCGCTGGTCGAGAGCGTGAGCCCGGCGACCGGCGCGGAGTTCGCCGTGCTGCCGCCGCAGAACGCCAGTGGCAACTGGGTGAAGGTGGTGCAGCGCCTGCCGGTCAAGCTGCGTCTCCTGCCGCATGTCGGCGAGCCGCCGCTGCGCGCCGGCATGACGGCCACGGTGAGGATCGACACCGAGCGCCAGCGCAGCCTGGGCGGCGCGACGATCGGCGGCCCGACGAAGGAAGCCCCGCCGCCGCACGACGTCACGGCCCAGACGAAATAGTCAGCCGCAGGCCAGCGCGTAGATGTGCTGGACCTCGCCGGGCAGCGGCATGGCCTGCCAGGTCCTGCCGGCATCGCGCGTGCCGAACACCTCGCCGTCGTAGCGGGCGCCGATATAGACCTGGCCGGCATCGGTCGGATGCAGGCCGATCGACATGATCGTGCCGTGGACCTGGACCTTGTCGAAGCGCTTCCAGCTCTCGCCGCCGTCCTCGCTGCGGTAGAGGCCGCCATCGTGGCTGGAGGCCGCGACCGAGAGGGCGGAGTAGAGCGTGTTGGGCTCGACGGGCGAGACGCGGATGTCGCGGCCGTAGGTGGTGGGCGAGAAGCGGCCGACCTCCATGTCCTTCCAGGTGCGGCCCTGGTCGCCGCTGCGGAACAGGCCCATGCGGGCGGCGATCCAGACGCCGTCGGGATCGGCGGGGTTGATGGTCACGGCATGGTTGTCGAGCATGCCCTCGGCGGTCGTGTCGCTCACGATCTTGCTCTTGAGGTGCTCCTGCTCGGCGAGCTTCAGGAGGCCCGCACTGCAGTCGCTCCAGGTCTGGCCGAGGTCGATGCTGCGCATGACGCCGTTGATCTCGAGCGCCGCATAGAGCTCGTCATGCCGCCTGGGATGCTGCACCAGCCGCATCACGCGCGACTCGAAGGGGCCCTTGCAATGGATGTCGATCCTGGGCGTCGGCAGGCGCCGCCATGAGGCGCCGCCGTCGTCGCTGCGATAGACGTCGATCGGCGAGGCGCCGGCGAAGATGCGGTTCGGATCGCGCGAGTCGACCAGGAACGACCAGATCTGGACCTTCTCCCCCGGAAAGTTGGTGCGCCGGAACGTGGCGCCGCGATCGGTGCTGCGCCACACGCCGTCGTTCGTCCCGGCGAACACCGTCTCCGGATTCTTCGGATGCACGAAGACGGTGAAGGCCTGGACGGCGCCCAGCACGTGCTGCCAGTCGCCGCCCGCGGTGCCGCGGCGGAACACGCCGACGCGGCCCGGATGGTCGGGCTTCCCGAAATAGCCGGCGACGCCCACGTAGATGTTCGATTGCTCGGCCATGACTGGAACTCCGTCCCTAGTTCTTCTTCACCAGCGGGCACTCGCCCTGGTCCATCGGCCGGAAGGCCTCTTCGCCGGGGATGCTGGCGACCAGCTTGTAGTAGTCGTAGGGGCCCTTGGACTCCGACGGCTTCTTGACCTCGAAGAGGTACATGGTGTGCATCTTGCGGCCATCGGGCCGGATGTAGCTCGCGCCGAAGATGGGGTCGTCCCACTTCGCGGCCTTCAGGGTCGCCATGACCTTGTCGCTGTTGTCGGTGCCGGCCGCCTTGACCGCGTTCAGGTAGGCGAGCGCCGCCGAATAGAAGCCGGCCTGGATGCTGGTCGGCGCCTTGCCGTTGTGGCGCGCGGAAAAGCGCTTCGAGAAGGCGCGCGTCTTGTCGTTGAGATCCCAGTAGAACGCCTCGGTGAGGCTGAGGCCCTGGGCACGCTCGAGGCCGAGCGAATGCACGTCGGAGACGAACACCAGCAGGCCCGCGAGCTTCTGGCCGCCCGCGACGATGCCGAACTCGGCCGCCTGCTTGATCGCGTTGATGGTGTCGCCGCCGGCA
>CAYRBQ010000112.1:0-9390 GCA_964422305.1 uncultured Reyranella sp.
TGCCCAAGCGGGTCGCCGAGACCGATCCCGGCAAGCAGATCGACGACTACACCGGCTCCGGTCCGTTCGTCTTCAAGAAGGAGGAATGGAAGCCCGGCGAGAAGATCGTCTACGCCAAGAACACCAAGTACAAGCCGCGGCCCGAGCCGCCCTCGATGCTGGCCGGCGGCAAGGTCGCCAAGGTCGACCGCATCGAATGGCTGGCGATCCCCGACCCGATGACGGCGGTCAACGCCCTGCTCCAGGGCGAGATCGACATGATCGAGGTGCCGATCCCCGACCACTTCCCGGTGCTCAAGGCCGACAAGAACGTGGCGCTGTTCGGCTGGAACCAGCTCGGCAGCCAGATCATCATGCGGCTGAACCACCTCCATCCGCCGTTCAACAACGTGAAGGCCCGCCAGGCGGCGATGCTGGCCATCGCGCAGGAGGACTTTCTGCGGGCGCAGGTGGGCGATGCGGAGATCTACAAGGTCTGCAACGCGCCGCTGGTCTGCGGCTCGCGCTTCGAGAAGAGCTACGGCGACCTGCTGGTGAAGCCCAACCTCGAGAAGGCCCGCCAGCTCCTCAAGGAGAGCGGCTATGACGGCACGCCGATCGTCATGCTGCACCAGACCGACCTTCAGTCGTCCAACCAGCTCCCGCCGGTCGGCAAGCAGGCGCTCGAGCGCGCCGGCTTCAAGGTCGACCTGCAGGCGATGGATTGGCAGACCGTGGTCGCCCGCCGCGCCCGCAAGGAAGCGCCGGACAAGGGCGGCTGGAACGTCTTCTACACCACCACCGTCACGGTCGACGCCGACAACCCGGCCGGCAACTCCTTCACCAGCGGCGGCTGCGACAAGGCGTGGTTCGGCTGGCCGTGCGATCCGGAGATGGAGAAGCTGCGCACAGACTTCGTGAAGGAGAGCGATCCCGAGCGCCAGAAGGCGATCGCGCTCGCGGTTTCCGACCGGGTGATGGAGCAGGCGGTCTACATCGTGCTCGGCCAGTACAAGGCGTTCGGCGCCTACCGCAAGGACCGCGTCGAGGGCTGGATCCCCGCCCCCGTGCCGATCCTCTGGAACATCAGCAAGAAGTGACGGCGACGACGCCCCTTCCCCGACGGAAGGGGCGTCGTTCCTTTGCACGTCAGGCGGCCTTCGCGAGCGGCTCCTCGTGCCAGCGCTGCGCTGCCTCGGCAACGCGACGGCCGAGCGCCTCGAACGTCCTGAAGTCGGACGCCGCGATGCCCTCGACGCCCTGGTCGGCATGGGCCTGCGCCATGGCGCCGACCGAGGCGCCGACGCGGTTGAGATCCTCGACCGAGCCCTTGGAGCTGTTGTTGCCCGGCGGCAGGCCGAGGCCGACCCACACCATGCCGTGCTGCACGGCGAGCGTGAGGAGCTGGTAGAGGGTGTTGTGCTTGTCGCCGTTCCACGAGGCGGAGACGGTGAAGCCGGCGGCGAGCTTGTTGCGCCACTTGCCCTCCATCCAGCGGCCCGACGTCCAGTCCTTGAACTTCGCGAAGTCGCCTGACACGCCGCCCATGTAGGTGGGGCTGCCGAAGACGATGGCGTCGGCGGCGTCGAGCTCGGCGGCACGGGCCTCCGCTTCGGCCACGGGAACGAGGCTGACCTGGGCACCGGCGTTGCGGGCGCCGGTGGCGACGGCCTCGGCAAGGGCCTGGGTGTGGCCGTAGCCCGAGTGATAGACGATGGCGACATTGCTCATGATGTTCTCCAATCCTTTGATTTGACTGGAGAAATCGCTATTTCGTTCCCCCAGATCAGTTGCTTTCACAAAGTGACTGGAAACATCTGGGAGGCGAGCTATATATTTGCCAGTAGGTACCGTTTCGTAACTCCTGGGATTTTTTCAATGACCAGCTCTCCTCCCGCTTCTGTCGCCCAGACCAAGGAAAGCGTCACCTGTCCCATGGACTTCATCCTGCGCATGCTGATGGGGCCGTGGACGACGTACATCCTCTACAATCTGCGCAGCCACGGCCCGCAGCGCTTCGGCGAGCTGAAGCGCCGCGTCTCCGGCATCTCGGCCAAGATGCTGACCGAGCGCCTGCGCACGCTCGAAGGCGCGAGCCTGGTGAAGCGCGACTACGAGGCGACGATCCCGCCCAAGGTCACCTACTCCCTCACCAAGCGCGGCCACGAGCTCGACGAGGTCATGGGCAAGCTCGCCGAGATCGGCATGCGCTGGGAGGCCGAGGACGCGGCGGCGCGCGCCTCACGCGCCGCCGAACAGCTCAAGGCCGCGGAGTAACGCCTATTTCTTGGTGATGCCCCAGAAGGACGTGACCGGCGGGAGCACCTCGCGGAGCTGGACGTTCGAGCGCACAGCGCCCGAGCCGTACCACTCGCCGAGCGGCACGTGCGTCACGACCTGCATGGCGCGGCGCTGCGTCTCCTCGGCGATCTTCTTCTTCTCGGCCTCGCCCGACGCGCGGGCGAACCGGTCGCGCAGCTTCTCGACCTCGGCGTCGCACGGCCAGCCGGCGCGGGCCTTGTCGCAGTTGGCGAGGAGGAACGGCGTCATCAGCGGATCGAGGATGTCGACCTGCGACCAGCTCGTGGAGAAGGCGTTCCAGCCGCCGTCGCTCACCGGCGTCTTCTTGGCCAGCCGCACGTTCATGGTCTGCCAGTCGAGCGACTGAAGGTCGACCTTGAAGCCCGCGCGCTCGAGCAGCGACTTGGCGACGGGGCCGAGCTGCTTGATCGAGGCCAGGTCGGTCGGCGCCAGGATAACCACCGGTGTCCCGTCATAGCCCGCCTCGGCGAGCATCTGCTTCGCCTTGGCGGCGTTGCCCTCGACCAGCCCCTCCATGCCGGCATTGGTGGCATAGGGCGTGTCGCAGGTGAACATCGCCTTGCAGGTCTTGTAGAGACGCTTGTCGCCCACGCTCGCCTGCAGGAAATCCTCCTGGTTCAGCGCCACCGCGGCGGCCTGACGGATCTTCTCGTTGTTGAACGGCGGCAGCAGCCAGTTCATGCGGAAGACGTACTGGCCCGACGTCCGGTAGCGCATGACCTTCACGCCCTTGCCCTTCTCGAGCAGCGGCAGGTGGTCGGCGCCGACCGCCTCGATCATGTCGATCTCGCCGTTCAGCAGCGCGTTGATGGCGGTCTCGGGATCGACGATCGTCAGCCACTCGACGCGGTCGAGGCTCACCACCTTGCCGCCCGCCATGCCGGACGCCGGCTCGGGCCGCGGCTTGTACTTCTGGAACTTGGTGAAGACGAGCTTCTCGCCGGGCTTCCACTCGTCCTTCTTGAACACGAACGGACCGGAGCCGATGTAGTCGTCGATCTGCTTGAACGGGTCGGTCTCGGCGACCCGCTTGGGCATCATGAACGGCACCACGACCGACGGCTTGCCGATCGCCTCGAGCAGCGCGCCGAACTTCTCCTTCAGCACGATCTGGAAGGTCCCGGGATCGACCGCCTTGTACTCGACGATCGACTGGGCGAGCTTCTGGCCCATCGAGTCGCGGGCCGACCAGCGCTTGAGCGAGGCGATGCAGTCTTCGGCCGTCACCTTCTGGCCGTCGTGCCACTCGAGCCCGTCGCGCAGCTTGAAGGTCCAGGTGAGCCCGTCGTCGCTGGTCGTGTAGGTCTCGACCATCTGCGGCTTCACCTGGAACTTGTCGTCGACCGCGAACAGCACGTCGTAGACGAGGTAGCCGTAGTTGCGCGTGATGTAGGCGCCGCTCCAGATCGGATCGAGCGCCTTCAGGTCGGAATGCATCACGACCTTCAGGGTCTGGGCCTGGACGGGAGCAAGCGACGGCAGCATCGCCGACAAAGCAAGGGCCGAGGCAACCACAAGACGACGCATGGTACGGACTCCTACAGTTGAGTCCGAACTCTAGGCCGCCGGGGCGGCGCCTGCCACCTGCGTCAGTCGAGAAATCCGAACTCGCGGGGCAGCACCAGAATGATCTCTGGCCAGATCATGCAGATCGCCACGGTGAGAACCTGCAGGGCCACGAACGGAATGATGCCCCGGTAGATATGGGCCATCGTCACCTCGGGCGGCACGGTCGCCTTCATGTAGAAGAGCGCAAAGCCGAAGGGAGGCGTCAGGAACGCCGACTGCAGGTTCACGGCCACCAGGATCACGAACCAGACCATGAAGTCCTTGTTCTCGGCGATGTGCGGCGTGAAATCGACCTTCAGGAGAATCGGCGCGAAGATCGGCAGCACGATCAGGCAGATTTCGAGGAAGTCGAAGAAGAACCCCATGATGAAGACCAGCACCATCACGAAGATCAGGATCTCCCATCCTGTGTCGATCCCGACCGCCTTAAGCAGCTCCAACACCAAATCGTCGCCGCCGAGCGCACGGAACACGAAGGAGAACAACGTGGCGCCGAAGATGATGAAGAACACCAGCGCGTTGGTGAGAGCCGAACTCTCAATCACCTCGTTCAACATCTTGAGGTTGAGACGCTTGTTCCACCACGCCAGCAGCAGCGCGCCGGCGCACCCCGTGCCGCCGGCCTCGGTCGGCGTTGCCCAGCCGCCGAAGATCGACCCCAGGACGACGAAGATCAGGAATGCCGGCGGCAGGAAGCTGCGCAGCACCAGGCGCATCAGTTCGGCCGCGCTCTGCGGCCCTTCATCCGACGCCAGCGGTGGCGCCATCTTGGGATTGAGCGCCGCGTAGATGCAGATGTAGACGAGATAGATACCGGCCAGCAGCAGGCCCGGCAGGATGGCGGCCGTGAACAGCGTTCCGACCGACAGCGTCATCAGGTCGCCCATGATGACCAGCATGATGCTGGGCGGTATCAGGATGCCCAGCGTGCCGGCCGAGGCGATCGTGCCGACCGACAATTCCTTGGAGTAGCCGCGCTCCAGCATGGTCGGCAAGGCGATCAGCGTCAGCATGATCACCGAGGCGCCGACGATGCCCGTGGTCGCCGCCATGATGGTGCCCATCACGGTGACCGAAATCGCAAGCCCGCCGGGAATCCGGCGCGTAAGCACCTGAAGGGCCTTCAACAGCTCGTCGGCGACGCCCGACTTCTCCAGGATCGTGCCCATGAAGACGAACATCGGCACGGCAATGAGAACCTGGTTCTGCACGGCCTGTCCCCAGATGCGGGGGATCAGGCTGCCGAACTGCGCCGGGCGGAAAACGTCGAGGGCGATGCCCAGTGCTCCGAAGGCCAGGGCCACGCCGCCCAGGACGAACGCCACCGGGTAGCCCACGAACATGATGAACGTGAGCACGAGAAACATGAGTACGGAGAGATGGTCTGCGATCCATTCCATGGCCCGTCCTCCTCAGTGGCTGGCCGCGGGCGACGAGGCGCGCGCGGTGAGGTCCGGGGAGCCGAACAGCATGACGAGCTTTCGCATCAGGACCGAGGCGACCGCTAGGTCGACGAGTACCAACCCCAGGAACAGGCATCCCTTGAGGATCCAGCGGTACTCGAGCCCATTGGGAGCGTCCGAGCGTTCATTCTGAAGGAACGACACCTGTGCGAACAGGAACGAGAAGTAGGTGGCCACGACGCAATAGGGAATGGCGAAGACGAGGATGCCGAAGACCTCGAGCTTGGCCTGCTGGCGAGGGGTCTTGTTGGCCGTAAACACGTCGATGCGAACGTGGGAGTTGCGGACGTAGGCGTAGCCCAGCCAGAACAGAAACAGGGCGCCATGCAGGTGCCACTCAAGTTCCTGGATCGGCGTCGAACCGAAGCCGGGAATCTGGAACCCCAGCTTGCGCGTCAGCACGTCCCAGCAGATGACGATCACCAGCGCGATGAACAACCAACCGAAGACACGCGCAATCCGCTCGAGGACGCGGTCGATCGCGTCGCTGACACTCAACAATGCCTGCATGACCACCAAGCTCCGCCAGAAGGAAACGGCCGCCCCTTGCAGGGCGGCCGCGCGTCGTCAGTTGGCGCTACTTGAGGTAGCCGCGCTCTCTCCAGATCGCATATTCCTTGCGGAAGTTGCTGAGCGAATCCCAGGCCTTCTTGAACTCGGGGCTCTTGGCGGATTGTTCCGCCGCCACTTCCTGCCAGGCCTTGTCGAAGGCCGCGATGAACTCCGGCCCCCATGTCATCAGCTTGACGCCTTTGCTCTCGATCTCGGCCAGCGCCTTGGGCTGCAGGGACTCGCCCAAGCTCATGCCGCGCAGCACGGTCTGGTCGCACGACGCCTCGACGATCAGCTTCTGGTGCGGCGACAGCGAATCCCACTTCGCCTTGTTGATGATGAGATCGCCGACTGTGGCCTGCTGATGCCAGCCGGGGAAGTAGTAGAACTTCGCCACCTGGTGGAAGCCGAGGCTGAGATCCATCACCGGCATGGAGAACTCGGTCGCGTCGATCGTACCGAGCTGAAGCGCCTGGAAGATTTCGCCGGCCTGTAGGAGCTGCGTGGAAACGCCCAGCTTCTGCATGACGTTGGCGCCGAGACCGAAGAAGCGCATCTTCAGACCTTTCAGGTCCTCAAGCGTCTTGATCTCCTTGCGGAACCAGCCCGAGGCCTCGGGCGGGATCAGATGACACATGACGGCATGGATGTTGTACTTGGCGTACAGATCCTGCATCAGCTTCTCGCCGCCGCCGTGCTTCATCCACGCGAGATACTCGCCGAGACCCGGCCCGAATGGGACGGTCGAGAAGACCGCGAAGGCGATGTCCTTGCCGGTCCAGAATCCCGGCGTTGCCCAAGCCGCGTCGAGTGCACCAGACGAAACGGAATCGAAAGCCTGTCCCGGGGGCACCAAAGCACCGGGTTCGAAGAACTTGATGTCGATGCTGCCGTTCGACAGCTTGCGAATCTGGTCGACCGTATAGTTGGCATTCGGTCCCAGCAACGCCAGAGTCGACGCGAAGTTCGACTGCATCTGCAGGCGCACCTTCTTGTCCTGCGCCAGTGCCGAACCCGCCCCGAAAGACACCGCAGCAGCGGCCGTTACTCCGAACAACGCACGCAAAAGGCCCATGTCTTCCTCCCGTAGGTCAAAGCCACGCGAAGGACGTTTGCCGTCCGTTTGTGCTCTGTCCTTCGCTCCCTGATCCCGGCGGCCGTTTGCCGACCTGCCGGCTGCCGCACCCGGTGAGGATGCAACAGAGTTGTCTGACAACAAAACTGAATGCCGCAGCCCGGATTGTCAAACAGGGAGTTACGAGAGGCGATAGACTCGCCGAGCCGTGCCCGAAAACAGGGCAGTCTTCTCCGCCGCGGAGGCGCCGGCCGCCAGCCGCTTGAAGGCGTTCCACAGCACGCCGAAGCCCGAGGTGATCTTGTCGACGGGGAAATTGCTCTCGAACATGCAGCGCTCGGCGCCGAACAGCTCGATGCTGGTCTCGATCCACGGCCTGTAGGCCTTGGCCAGCGTCTCGGAGCTGGGCGGCGCCGGCTGCTTGAAGAACTCGTAGAGCCCGAGCGGCATGCCGAGACCGCCGAGCTTGATGTTGACGTTGGGTCGTCGGGCGAGCTCGGCCATGCCCGCCTTCCAGTCGGCGAAGGTGGCCTTGTGATCCTCGTAGGGGCCGAAGCCCAGCGGCCCGCCGACATGGTCGAGCACCATCACGGTATCGGGGAACGCCGCGGCGAGGTCGGCCATCTCCCTGATCTGCGGATGGTACATCCAGCAATCGTAGGTGAGCCCGAGCTTGCCGAGCTGGGCGAAGCCCTCGCGCCAGGTCGCATCGTACATCAGCTTCTCGGCGGGATCGGTGCGGGCGCGGCGTACGCGGCTGTCGGCGTCCCAGCAGGTCGAGAAGCGGATGCCGGAGAAGCGCCGGCCGGCCACCTGCATCTGCGCCTCGAGCGTCTCGCGCACCTTGGCGCCGATCCTGAGCTCGGCGTGGCCGACGATGCCGTCGCAGGCCTTCGTCTTGCCGTACTGGCCCGAGGCGCTCATCGCCGCCGTGCCGTTCACGAACTCGACCTCGCCGACCGGCTTCAGGTGGTCGGGCCCGTCCTTGCGGAACATGGCGCCGCACTCGACGAACACGGTTCCCACGATGTTGTGGCCCTCGCTGCAGTCGGCCAGGAGGTCGGGCAGCAGGTAGCGGTTGTTGGGCCGGTCCCAGAGGTGATGATGCGGATCGACGATCGGCAGGTCGGGCTCCAGTGCCTCTTCCTTAACCTTGGCGACCCAAACCAGGTCGGGATCGAGCACGTTACCGAACTTCGGCATCGGTTTGTCGGCCAATGTTCCCTCCAGTCTTGTTCTCTTGGATCAGAAGACGGGCGGCTCCGCGATCATCGAGACGTGTGCGGCGACGATCTTCCAGCCGACGTCGGGAAACCGCACCCAGGTCTGCATCTGGCGACCGGTCATCTCCCGGCCACGCACCTTGTAGACCAGCGTCACGGTCGCGATGTCGCGGCCGAGGGTGACGATGTCGAGGCGCAGCCGCTTCTCCTTGGTGCCCGGACCGGGCGGCCGCGCGACACGAAAGGCGTGGATGCGGTCGAAGCCGTAACCATGCTCGTGGTTGGCGAGACGAATGGTGTGCGGGCTGTTCCAGAAGCTGGCGTCGAGCACCTCGACGTCCTTGTCGATCAGCGCCTGCTCGTAGCGCTCGAAGAGCGCACTCACCTCGGCCACGACCTCGGGAATGTTCGGCGTCCTGTCGCTCACTCAAGCCCTCTCCATCGCGCGCGCCATGGCGACCAGGGTGGCGTCGCTGCCGCGCGGTCCGATGATGGACAGGCCGACGGGGAGCCCGTCAACCGTCGCGCCGGGAAGGCTGACCTGCGGATGGCCGGCAAGTCCGCCCTGTGCGCAGAGGCAGGTGATGCGATCGCGCAGCGGATCGAGGATCGAGAGCGGCAGGCCCCTGAGCGGCGCCGGGAACGGCGTTGTCGGCAGGCAGAGGATGGTGCCGGCCGGCAGCAGGTAGCGCATACGCGCCCTCGCCTCCTGGCGCATCAGGGCGGCCCAGGTCTGGTCGGCCTGCGGCGTCATCGAGCCCATGACCAGCGCCTTGGCGACCGAGAAGGCGAAGCGCGGGTTGCCCTTGTCGAGCCACTCCCTGAACGTCGCAAATGCCTCGACCGGCTGCAGGCTGCGCTGGGCACGTGCCCACACCGACAGGCCCTGCGGCGCCATGATCTCCTCGCGGCTGAAGCCCACGATTGCGGCAAGCTTCCTCACCATCGGCTGCAGCGCCTCGGCGACGTTTGCGTCAGCGAAGCCGAACGCGTCGACCGCGACGACGAGCTTCGACGGCAACGCCGCGGGGATCGCCTCGCCCAGCATCGCGGCTGAAACCTTCGCGAAGGTCTCGGCGTCGCGCGCGAACCAGCCGGTCGTGTCGGAGGTCGGCGCCTGGGGCATCATCCCCGTCGTGTCGATGCGACCGTGCGTCGGCCGGATGCCGTGGAGGCCGCAGAAGCTCGCCGGCACGCGCACCGAGCC
>CAYRBQ010000113.1:0-9390 GCA_964422305.1 uncultured Reyranella sp.
AGGAGTGTGTCAACAACATCCGCTCCTGCGTGGTCTGCCCGGGCGAGGTGGCGACTCCGATCCTCGACAAGCGGCCGGTGCCGATCACGCCGGCCGAGCGCAAGCGCATGGCACAGTCGGAGGATGTCGGCGATTTGATCCGCTACATCGCCTGCCTGCCGGCGCACATCGTCATCAACGAGGTGATGATCAACCCGACCTGGAACCGCGGCTACGTCGCCAGCCTGCAGCGCGGCAAGTCCTGACATGGGAACCGTGACGATCAAGGCGAAGGCCCTCGAGGCCTTCGTCGCGGACATCTTTGCCTCGGCGGGCTGCTCGAGGGAGGAGGGCGGTCGCATCGGCCTCTACCTGGTGAGCGCCAACCTGTCGGGCCACGACAGCCACGGCGTGGTGCGCGTGCCGCGCTACGCCACCCAGAAGAAGCAGGGCACGGTGATCGCCGACGTGAAGGTCGACGTGCTGGTCGACACGCCGGTCATCGCGGTGGTCGACGGCAAGTACGGCTTCGGCCAGACCGTGACGCCGCAGGCCGTGCAGATCGGCATCGACAAGTGCCTGAAGGGCGGGCTCTCTGCCGTCACCCTGCGCAACGCGGGCCATGTCGGCCGCGTCGGCGACTGGGCCGAGATGGCCGCCGCCGCGGGCCTCGTCTCCGTGCACTTCGTCAACGCCTCGGGTAGCGTGCTGGTGGCGCCGTACGGCGGCGTCGAGCGGCGCTTCTCGACGGCGCCCTATTGCGTCGGCATTCCGCGTGCCGGAGAGGATCCGCTGGTCCTCGACTTCGCGACCTCGATCGTTGCCGAGGGCAAGGTGCTGGTGGCGAGCCAGGGCGGAAAGAAGGTGCCGGAGGGCGCGCTGATCGGGCCCGACGGCAATCCGAGCAACGATCCTCATCTCCTCTACGGGGACTACACGCCGACCGGCCCGCGCGAGCACGCCAAGGGCACGGGCGCGATCCGCGCCTTCGGCGACCACAAGGGCTCGGGTCTGGCCTTCATGTGCGAGATCCTGGGCGGCTCGCTCTCGGGCACCGGCGCGACCGACCCCAAGCGCGGTCGCTTCGCCAACGGCATGCTGTCGTTCTACATCGACCCCAAGGTGCTGGATCCGGCGGGCTTCTTCCCGGGCGACATCGCCAGGTACGTCGCGTTCGTGAAGAGCTCGAAGCCCGCGAAGGCGGGAACGGAAATCCTGGTGCCGGGCGAGGCGGAGTCACGCACGCGCGCCGAGCGGCTGGCCAACGGCGTGCCGCTGCCCGACGACACCTGGGCCGCGATCGTCGAGACGGCGCGCTCCGTCGGCCTCGACGAGCGGCGCATCCAGCTCGCGACGATGTAGGGTGCAGGCACTGCCTGCAGTTGCAGGTTCAGCAGGTTTGTGGTAGGTACTTCCCTATGATGGGAGACGCCCGCGGAGAGATCCGGCGGGCGTTTTTCATGGGAGGATGCCGAACACCCATCCGGCGAAGGAAGCAGGTCCGGTGGCACAGCGTGTCGGTCCGGGATTAGTCCGATGCCTCAAAGGCTTGACGCCGCCTCGTGGCACAGTCCGGCGAACAGGCCGTGGCACAACGAGCTGTGCCGAAAATCGACCCTCCCGCTACCGGCCAGGGGCACGCTGCAGCCGCAGCACCGGGCCGGCGACCGGGTCGACGTAGAGCGGTATGGCGACATAGTCGGCCCGCAGCATGCGTCGTAGGGCTGCGAGCCGCGACGCGTCCGCCACCATGCCGGTCTCGGTCAGAAGCTGCTGCTCCGGCAGGTCCCACAGGCGCACGACCAGCACGTCGTAGCCGAGCTCGAAGGCGCGATCGATCTTGCGGCGCAGCTCCCCGGCATGCCGGTCCGCGCTCCAGTCGGGATGGCGCAGCACGTCGCCGGTGAAGCCGATCCACTTGAACTTCGGGTTGGCCTGCGGTGCGGGGCCGAGCGTCGCCGTGCCGGGCTCGGCGGCGCCCCAGTGCAGCGAGCCGTAGACCATCGTCCAGTCGAAGTCGTGCAGCAGGAAGACGGTGCGCGACGGATCGCCGTGCTGCTCAAGTCGCTCGATCGCCTGCCGCCACTTGCCGTCGAGGCCGCGCAGCGGCGCGATGCTCCAGACGTTGTAGGCGAAGAGGGCGACGACGAGGCCCGCCATCGCGCCGAGGCCGCGCGCCGGCCAGCGCCGCCGCACGGCGACCAGCAGCAGCGCCCAGGCCGGCGTCACCCAGGCCATGACGTTGATCTGCATCTGCGGGTCCTGCGGCTGCGAATAGAGATTGAACACCGAGCCCGCGAGGAAGGTGACGCCGAACACCGCCGCGAGCGCCCGTGCGCGCCCGTCGTGACGTGCCCGCCAGAGCATCGTGCCGGAGACGGCGGCGAGTCCGATCAGGCAGAAGCTCGTGGTGAAGCGCCAGATGTCCCAGCCGGGAATGCCGTCGAAGGTCGTGACGCCCGTGCCCAGCAGGTAGGCCACGATCCCGTCCCACAGATAGCCGACCTTGGGCCAGGTGAAGCCCGCCCAGACCGAGCGCACGGCCTTGCCGGTCCAGATCAGGTCGAAGCTGCCGGCCGCACCTGGATGGCCGCGCGACAACAGGGCGGCCACTGCGGCAGAGGCGAACATGCCAGCAAAGAAGGTTGCGATCCAAGTGAGGCGCCGCGACCATTGCCGCTCGCAGAGCCAGAGTGCGGCCAGCATGGCGGGCAGTGTGGGGAACATCAGTCGCCATTCGAACAACCAGGCGACCGAGAACAGGATCGACACGACGGCCACGCGCGCTGCCGTCGGGGCGGCGAGCCGGACCGAGGCCAGCGCCATGGCGGCGAACATCGCCGTGTAGCCCGGCATGATGTCCTCGTTGACGATGGCGAGGAACATCACGTGGCTGGTGGCGAGGTGGAATGCCGCCGTCAGCAGGCCGACGAGACGGTCTGCGGTGAGCGCGCGCGCCAGCAGGTAAGCCACGCCGCCGGAGAGGCTGGCGGCCACGGCGTTCAGGATCGTGATCTGCCGACGCGGGTCGCCCGCGAAGACACCCAGCAGGTCGAGCAGGCGGCAAAGCGCGCCGTACACGGGATAGAAGAGATAGTTCGCCGGATAGAGCGGCGCCGTCGCGGGATCCACGACCCAGGGCTTCAGCTCGAGGCTCTTGAAGACTCCGTTGCCGGTGAGACCGCCCTGGGCGTTGTCGAACCACAGGATCAGCGCGATCAACACCGCACTGCCGCCCACCACGATCAGGGCGAGGTCGGCTGCGGTGCCGCCGGATCGGGCGGAAGGGGCGGTGGAGGTGCTGGCGAAAACCAAGGGCGTTGGCAGCCGTTGGCGCTCCCTACGGGATTCGAACCCGTGTTTTAGCCTTGAGAGGGACGGCAACAACTCTTTTATATCAATCAGTTAGTTGGTCAATCCCGCCGTTTTCCCTCTGCTCGATGCCATCGCCCTGAGTGCTACCGATTTAGCTACCGATTTTCGGTGTACCGGCTACTCTGCTTACGAATGCACAGCGCCTAACTGCCGGCGGCCGAGCGGATGATACGCGACGTAAACATAAGGAACTTCAAGTGCTTCAAGCACCTCCGCATCGAGCGCATCCGTAGGATAAACGTCATTGTTGGCGACAACGGTGCCGGCAAGACCGCGCTTCTCGAGGCGCTATTTCTCGCTCTGGGGTCCACCACGGAACTGATTGCCCGCTATCGCGCTCAGCGCGGCATTACCGGCAATTTCCATGGGTCGGCGAAGCGAGTGAGTGACGCAATCTTCACTGAGTACTTTCACAATTTCCGGACGGACAAAGAGATCAGCATCGGCGTGCTCGGTGATGGCGACGAGTCGCGATCAGTTAGAATGTATCGAGGGGCGAACGCGGTTGCGCGCGCTAAAGGAGGAGATCCGATAAACCTCTCGACTGTTCAATTTGAGTGGAAGAATGCACGAGGTCGGACATTCAAGGTGACACCCGAAATCTCGTCCGAAGGACTTAATTTTCCTGACACTGGTGAGGATCTACCAAACTTCTCGTATTACGCGGCGAATCACACGTACTCGTCGCTCGAGAATGCTGAGCGCTTCTCCCTGCTCAGCCGGCGCGATCGCAGTACTCCGTTCATAGAAACCATCCGACGGGAGTATCCTTGGGTTGAGGATCTATCAATTGAAGTTGCTGGCGGAGCACCAGCCCTCTACGCAACAGTTACAAACCTCGCCGACAAGATCCCGGTTACGAGCATTTCAGGCGGCATTAATCGCCTGCTCACCGTGTTGCTTGGCATCGCCTACCGGCAGCGCTCCGTCGTCTTAGTTGACGAACTGGAGAATGGGCTTTTCCATGCCCATCACAAAGCATTCTGGCGTGCGATCATCAGATTTTCACGCGAGTATGAAAGCCAGTTGTTTCTGACCACGCATAGCTTGGAGTGGTTGCGTGCGCTGATTAGCGTGGCTGGTGACGACACCGATGATATGTCGATCTGGCGAGTTGAGCGGGACGAAGAAGATGGGTGGCCGACCCTTGTTCAACATGATGGGCGCACGTTCAAAGATGCAATCGAATACGGGACGGACCTGAGGGGCCCTTGAGCGGAGGTACCGCCACAAAGCTGATTGTGTGCGAAGGGGCCGGAGACGAAGCATTTGTCCGCCGACTTCTTCGCGAGCGTTCATTGCACGGATTTGAAGTGACGGCTTGCCATGGAAATACAAAGTTCTCTCAGCCCATCGCGGATCTGAAGGTGAGACGAAACAAGTGGTTTATGGCGCTCACGGACATTGTATTTGTTGCAGACAATGATGACGATCCAGCGAAACGCTTTCAGTCAGTCTGTGAGCAGATTCAAAGTCTATTCGATAAGTCAGCGGTTCCTTCGGCCCCATTCGTCAAGAGTCGTCATAAGGCCGTCGCAGGACGCCCATCGATTTGGGTAGTGATGTTGCCTGCAGCTAACGTTCACGGCCACCTTGAGACATTATGCCAACCTGCGGCTCGAGAAGCAGATCGAGGGATGGCAAATCACGTCGACACTTTCTTGAACTTGGCAAGGTTCGAGCGCTGGACTAGCGCGTCACGCCAGGGAAAGGCTTGGCTTTATGCAAATCTGGCAGTTCGATGTGAGCAGGACCCCGACGTTCCCCTGTACCGCGTCTTTGATGAGAGTCGTTTCGACGATCTAATTCCAACTGGCCATTCCTGCTTTCAACCGCTCGCAGATTTTCTTCGAGGGATCTGAGAGCCCGCTTCCGATTTGGGATGATCAGAAACAGGCCTCGAAAGGAGGCGGTCGATCGTGCGGCCTGCGATTGGGATCGGCCGGACGTGCTGGTAGCGGTGCAGGCTGCGCGGGTCCTGCCAGACGCCGAGCTCGGCCGCCCGCTTGTCGGGGATCTGGGCGGCGTCGGCGTCGGTCGCTAGGGCGTGACGGCTCATGTGCGGGGTGTAGGTCACGCCCAGGCGCTTCCGCAGGGGCTTCAGCCAGGCGTAGACGCCGCTGTTGGTCGCCCAGGGGAAGAACCGGCCCTCCCGCGGCACATGCACGCCCAGGGGCCGCCGGACGGGCCCGGTGCGGGTCGCGTGCAGGCAGTTGGCGATCGCCGCCACCAGTTCGGCCGACAGGGTGATCACGGCCCATTCGTCGCTCTTGGGGATCCGGACCCGGACAGTGTTGGCCTGCAGGTCGAAGTGCGGCACCCGGACGGCCAGCAGGTGGCCCAGCCGCAATCCCGTCTCGTAGAGCATCATGAGCAGGATGCGCTTGAAGGCCACGTGATAGTCGGCCTTGCGGCCGTTCTTCTTCGCGCGCGGCGGCGCCTCGACGTTGGCGATCAGCACCGCCAGGTCCTCGTCCCGCGCCGGCTCGCGCCCGCTCTTCCGGCTTTCCCAGAATTTCTTCAGCCGCTGGTAGTCGCACCATTTCTGCCCGGCCGCGTAGTGCAGGACGGCGGCGCCCGGGCCGATCACCCAGCGGTTCTTCGTCGAGTCGGCCCGGCCGGGCTTCAGGGCGTCGGCGGCCGCCACCAGGTGGGCGTGGGTGACGCTGCGGCAGTCGACGTCGCCGATCTCGGCCGCGACGGCGTCGACCTTGGCGATGTCCTGCTTGCTGAGGTGCGGGCTGGCGGCCTTGTAGAAGGCGGCGGCCGAGCGGAAGCCTACCGTCTCGCCGGCCCCGGGAACGCGACGACGGGCCCGTTCGTCGAGGAACCTGCTGCCGAACGCCTCAGCTGCGCGGCGATCCCTCTTGTCCCGGATCCCCGTAGAGGCCTCGAATCGGCCGCTGGCGTCGACGCCGACGATGTACCAGCTGGCGCCGCGCTTCCCCGGGGGAAGGAAGTCGATCCAGAACCGCATGGTGTGCGCTCCCGCTGCTCGAGCAGCTTGATGTCTTCTTCGGTCAGCCGGGCGGCACGACCGTGCCCGATCGGGCGGATGTTGTGGAAGTCGAGGCGCGAACGCAAGTAGCGCGCCGTCCATTGGAAGCGCTCGGCCGCCTGGGGGATGGTGAGGTGGGTCGTCATGCGTCCTTCCTCCGGAGGCCGGCCGCCGCCGGCGTCCTGGTCGTCTGGGTCCGGCCGATCGCCTGCTCGAGCTCGGCGTGCAGGTTCGGATAGCGGTCGCGGATCCGCTCGAGGTATCGGGCATTGTCCCGCCGCCACTGCTCGACGTCGGCCGGGCTGCGCACCAGGCAGAGCGACCAGGCGGCGTAGAAGGCCCAGCGGGCGGCCGGCGAGGCGGGCAGGACGATCAATGGACGCGCTCTTCCGGCCGGCGATAGGCGCGGCGGTCGTAGTCGAGATCGCTGCAGCCGCACCGGGGGCAGATCCACATCGCATGGCCGCCGATGCGCCGCTCGCCCGCCGTGGCGCCGCTGAAGCGGTGCCAGCAGGCGAGGCAGAAGAGCTGCACCAGGGCGGCGGGCGTGCCGGTCATGCGCCGGCGCTCCAGGCGTGCCACTCCTGGCGCACCGTGCCGGCGGTACCGTGCTCGAGCAGCGCCAGGCACTCCTGCGCCGCCAGCCAGCCTTCGACGTAGGCCGTCGGCTCGCCCAGGTGCAGCGGCCAGCCGGCCAGCCCGTCGTCGAATCCCTCGCGGTAGTGCTCGCTCGAGCGCATGTCGTCGATCGACGGCCGGTCGTAGAGGCTCATAGCAGCTTCCCTTGCACGGGTGCCGGCGCCTCCGGTGTGTCGCGCGCGAGGCCGGCGCGGATCCGGGTCAGGATCTCGCGCGGGCTCACGACCCGGACGTCGGGCCGTGCGCAGATCTCGGCGTGCCGGCCCTTCGGTACGTCGTAGTGCGGCCAGCGCCCGCCGTGAAACCAGTGCTGGCCTATCTCGAGCTCGGCCGCCATCTGGTGCAGGCCGTCGACCGTGTAGGGCAGGCAGATCAGGTGACGGTCGCCGTCGCAGAGATAGCGCGCCGGCGGGATGGCGCTGCCGTCGACCGGGTTGAACGCGCCGCGCTCGAGCACGGCGGCCGCCCAGCGCACCACGCGATCGGCCTGCAGACCCCGCGCGCCATCCCAGCTCCCGGCATAGTCAGGACCCTCGCGGCGCTCGGCCGAGTGGAAGCTGACCTGGCCGGTCTGCAGGTCGACGTACAGGACGTGCCGGTGTTTCTCCTGGGTGTCGTCGACTCCCCAGCCCCAGCTCGAGATCCCGCAGGCGCCGGCATAGATCGTGAGCCAGTCGAGCAGATTCCCGATCGCCCATTCCTTCGTGTCGTAAGCGGCGCGGCTGAAGCCGCGGCGATAAGCCTTCGCCCGCTCGCTGGTCTTCGCCGCGCGCAGCAGGTTGACGGCGATCGCGCCGGTCGGGCCCAGCGCCTCTAGCTCGGCATACAGTGCGCGCGTGGCGTCGCCGTCGCTGCCCAGGTAGATGCGCACGACGTCGGCCAGGCGCGAGCTCATGGCGCGGCCCGCTGCAGCTGCGGCGGCAGCTGTCGCCAGTGACGGCCGTCGAGCTCGGCGCCGGCGGCCTTCTTGCCGACCCGCACCAGGATCTCGCGCTGCCATTCCTCGCGCGGCTTCAGGTATTCGGTGAAGCCCCAGACGCGGCGCCCGTCGGGATAGATCCGCCACGGCTCGGCCTCGCCGGGTTTGACGTCGAGCACCGCCGGCGCGTGCTCGCCCCATTGCTTGAAGAAGAACGCCGTGCCGTAGCGCAGGCACTGGTCGCGCAGCGCGCGGAACACGGCGGGATCGGAAACACGCGCCCGCGGTCCCGACTCGCCGCCGGGGATGATCCAGTCCAGGCAGTGGCGCTGGACCGCGACCGGCGTCGAGCTCCCGTCGTCGGCATAGCGCAGCCCCGCCAAGGCATTGATGTATCCGTCGCGGACCCGAATGGCCGTCAGGTCGATCGGCCCCAGCGCCGGCTCGATCGACACGAAGCGCAGCTTCGGCCCGTCGATCTCGAGCAGCTGCGGGATCCGCAGGTCGGCCATGGCCTGGTCTTCGGCCGTCACCCCCAGCCCGACGTTGGGCGGCATGCGCCGGCGGCGGTGATATTTCCGCGCGACCTGCGGCCGCTTGGTCAGTAGCAGCCAGTCGAGATCGGGCGTCGCCTCGATCTCTTCCATGAAATCGTCGCGCCAGTCGTCGCTGACTTCCTTGTCGTAGGGATCGCAGAGCGACGGGAAGACGCGGGCGCGAACGCCGTTCGCGGCGGCCTTGCGCTGCCAGCGCCGCGGCAGCTTCCAGGTCGACGGTGCCGACAGGCGCCGCGGCACGCCCTTGCGGTACGCCGGCCAGCCGTACCGCAGGGCCAGGGCCGCGGCGTAGCAGTTGTCGCAGGCGGCCGAGACGGGCGTGCAGCCCAGCCACGGGCTGAAGGTGTGATCGGTCCACTCGATCGCGCTGTCGGCGGTCATGTGCCGATCCCGTCCCGCCGCTCGAGCTCGGCCGCGGCCTGCTCGATCAGCATCGTCGCCCAGGCGTCGGCCCATGACATGGTGCTGCGCTCGCCCATGTAATCGGAATGGCGGCGCAGGACGGTAGCGAGTCCGTCGCGCGCGATCTCGGCTTCCAGCGCTTCGACCTTTCCGCGCCCGATCATCTGATCGGTGCGCGTCTCGTCCGTGAAGGGCGTCGGCCGCGGCCCCGTCGGCGTAAACCCGGCCGACCGCAGGCAGGCCTGCAGGTCGTCGGCGAAGGCGGCGTCAACCTTGCGCCGCTGCTCGGCGTAGTCCCACAACGGGCGCCAGGCACCCGGGTCGGTCAGCTTCAGCGGCACGAAGCCCGGCTTGCACCAGGGATACTTGTCGCTCTGGAAGTCGCCGTCGGCGTTGATGTGCTCAGCCATGATCGTCCCCCTCGTATTCCCCGTCGCCGTCGTCGACGGCGTCGACGCCGCCGGGCCCGGCGCCGTGCGGCCCCAGCAGGTCGTTGGTCGCGCGCCGCGATCGCAAGCGCG
>CAYRBQ010000114.1:0-9388 GCA_964422305.1 uncultured Reyranella sp.
GTCGCCGTAGAATTTGATGAGCTGGCGCAGGAACTGGATCGGCAGCAGGTTCTGGAACAGGCCGCGCCGCGACCTGCGGCCCCAGGCAAGCCCGTCGAGATGCTCGCTGTCGTAGTTGCCGAGCCGCGAGAACAGCGGCAGGTAGTGCGCGCGCGTCAGCACATTCACCGAATCGATCTGCAGCAGCCCCAGCCGATCGATGGCGCGCTTCACGTGGCCGAGGTTCGAGGCGCCGTCGGGGCGGGCGATCCCGAACCCCTGCGCGGCCAGCGCGATGCGGCGGGCGGCGGCGGCGGACAATCTTTCGCGTTTCATGCGCCGACAAACTGCGCCGCGGCGATCGGCTTGAGAACACGAGTCGGCGATTTTTCCACACGTGCCTTTCGCTGCGCGCGCCGGATTCAACATCTGGGGACCGGCAAGGCCTCGTGCCAGCACTCTGCTGTCGACCTCGGGATTCGCCGTCCTCGCGACTTCCTTCTAGCCTTCCGTCATGTCCACCCTCATCGACCGGCGACGCCATCTGCTTGCCGATGCCATCGAGCGCGAAGCGATCCTCGACTGGGGACGGGCGACCGGGCTGTTGCGCGAGGTGGTGCAGCAGTATCGCTTCGAGCGGCGCCAGGGCGCCGATACGGCGGCCGCGCACGGGGAAGCGGCGAAGCTGGTGGCTGCCGCCGATCCGCGGATCGTCGATCCCTCGAAACATGCCCGGGTCATGATCGCGTGGGCCGAGAACGAGCACCGCGCCTGGTTCTGGCGCTGCTGCCGCGACGGCCACAGGCTCTAGCCGCGGCCGTTCTCCAGGCGCGCCAGCGCCTTCTCGACCTGCTCGGCCTGCCGCTGCGAGAGGTGGCCGCTCGCCTTGTACTGGCGGCACATGTTCCTGAGGAACGCATTCTTCCCGGCATGGGTCTCGGCGCGCTTCATCAGCGCCTCGTGCTCGCCGGGCGGCGGACGGCCGGCGCGGCGGCGCAGGAAGAAGACCGTGGCGGCCACGATCACCGTGACGATGGCGAAGATCAGCATGTCCGCGGTTTCCCGCGGCACGAACGGTATCATCGGCCGCCCTCGCAGGGATTGGCCTTCACGTACTCCGCGAGCGCCGGATGGAACTGCCGGCTGCCGATGCCCAGCGCCATGTGCCGCGGCTCGACCCTCATGCGGTCGGCGAACTTGTAGCTGTCCTTGTCGTTGCTCGCGCGGACGGCCACGCCGATCAGCCGCGCCGGCGCGCTGACCTCGACCGCGAGGAACTTGCCGTCGATGATGGTGGGCGTGCAGCGGAAGATCGGGCTGCCCGACGTGCCCAGCACGCCGTTCATCATGTGAAGGAAGTATTCGTCGCTCCGGACCTTGTCCCTCAGGACCGGACGCGCCGGTCCCCAAAGGTAGACGTCGGGGTCGAGCGTGCCGCGCCCGCCCTTGCCTTCCTCGTTGATGCTGAAGCCGTAGCTGCAATGCGGCGTGAAGCCCGATGAGGCGGCGACCGTGTCGGCCTCGTCGAAGGCGAAGCGGCCGTATTTCTCGTCGGCGAGCTTCTGGCCGGCGCGCGGGGCGACCTGACCGAAGGCGACCTCGAGATTGAGCGAGGCAACGCCCTTCGTCTCGGTCGTCCTGATGTTGCGCACGGGGAAGCGCTGGCCGTCGCTCGCCTCGAACTGGAAGTTGCCGACGGTCTTGCCGAAGGTGCAGCGCGCCGCCGTGACGACGGTGCAGGCGTTGACGAAGAAGGCCGTGCAGATGCCGCGGGTACCGTCCTCGTTCAGGGTCCATTTGCCGACGGCGGAGTAGGGATAGGCCATCGCCACCTCGACGCGCCGCGGTCCGCCGAACTGCTGGGCGAGGAGGCGATCCGGAATCGCGGCAACCACCAGCGCCGTCACGAAGGCGGCGATCAAGCTTCCTCTCACGCGTCTCGACTCCCGAACCGACGGTCCATTCATTCGTCCTTCAGTATGCTAGACTGCCATCGAATGGCGTTGGAGAGCGACCTTTATCGGCCTGTGAAGACCCTGCTGGAAGGGCAGGGCTATGTGGTGAAGGGCGAGGTGCGCGGTTGCGATGTGGTGGCGGTGCGCGGCAAGGAGCCGCCCGTCGTCGTCGAGCTCAAGCGGACCTTCGGCCTCGGACTGGTCCTGCAGGGCGTCGACCGGCTGGCGCTCACCGACCTGGTCTATCTCGCCGTCGGCCAGTGGCCGAAGCAGATGAAGAACGTCAGGAAGCTCTGCCGCCGGCTGGGGCTGGGCTTCATCGTGGTGAGCGGTGAGAAGGCCGACGTGGTTCTCGATCCCGCGCCGTACAAGCCGCGCCAGAACAAGCGCAAGGCCGGCCGCATGCTGGGAGAGCATGCGCGGCGGGTCGGCGATCCCAACCTCGGCGGCCAGGCGATGCGGGCGCCGCTGATGACCGCCTACCGCCAGCAGGCACTGCGCTGCGCCGAGCTGCTGGCCGCCAACGGACCGATGAAGGTCGCGGCCTTGCGTGCGGCCTGCGACGCGCCGAAAGCGGCAAGCATCTTGCAGGCCGACGTCTATGGCTGGTTCGAGCGGGTGGAGCGCGGTGTCTATGCGATCACGCCGAAGGGACGCGAGGGGCTGCAGCGGTTCGATCGCACGCCGGCGTAGATGCTGATTGCGCAGCTCTCGATCCGCACGTGCGGCCCGACGGCATGCTCTATCAGGGCGTCGTCGACTCCAACGCGCAGTTCGCGGCGGCGGTCGCGCATGTGAACGGTCTCGATCCGCGACCGGCTCTCGTGCTGCTGAGCGGCGACCTGGTCGATCACGGCCATGCCGACGAATACGCCATGCTGGCGCGGCTGCTGGCGAAGCTCGACGTGCCGTTCCTGGCGATCCCCGGCAATCACGACGAACGCGAGGCGTTCCGTCGGGCGTTCGCCGGGGCGAGCTGGCTGCCGACTTCGGGGCCGATCCACTACGCATCCGCGTGCGGGCCGCTGCGTGTCGTCGCGCTCGACGTGACGGTGCCGGGCTCGCATCACGGCGTGGCGAGCGCCGAGAGCATGGCGTGGCTCGACGAGACGCTCGGCGCCGAGCCCGCGCGGCCGACGATCCTGATGATGCACCAGCCGCCGTTCGACACCGGCATTCCCTACATGGACCTCTATTCCTGCCGCGAGGGCCAGCGGCTGGCGCAGGTGCTGGGGCGACATCGGCAGGTCGAGCGCGTCGTGTGCGGCCACGTGCATCGCTTAATGCAGGTGCGTTTCGGGGGTACGATGCTCTGCACGGCGCCCTCGACGACGACGGCGATCGCCCTGCAGCTTCGCCCCGATGCCAGGCCGGCCTCGCATGTCGAGCCGCCGGCGATCCTGCTGCATCACTGGAGCGAGTCGGCAGGCCTCGTCACGCACTTCGTGCCGGTCGGCGCCTTTCCCGGACCTTATCCCTTCGCCTGAGCCCGCGCGGGTGCAACCCGCCGTCGGCTCGTGCATTATCGTCGTCCATGCGCACCCTCGAGATCGTGCACCGCACGCGATATGAGTATTCCGAGCCGGTGACGCTCGGCGACCACCGCCTGATGTTCCGGCCGCGCGACAGTCACGACCTCCGCCTGCTGCACACCGGCCTCGCGATCGAGCCGGTCGCGCAGGTTCGCTGGATCCACGACCCGTTCGGCAACTCGATCGCGATCGCGTCCTTCGACGGCGAAACGCAGGCGCTCGAGCTCACGAGCACGATTCGGCTTGAGCATTTCGGCGCGCCACCCGAGCTGGCGCCGATCGAGGAGTATGCGCGTACCTTGCCGTTCAGCTACCTCGCCGAGGAGGCTCCCGACCTCGCACGCTACGTCGAGCGCTCCTATCCCGACCCCAACGCGGCGGTCAGCACCTGGGTCAAGCAGTTCCTGGAAGGCGAGGGCGGCGCCGACACGTTCGCGGTGCTCACGCGGCTGTGCAAGGGCATACAGGAGACGCTGAAGTATGCGATGCGGTTCGAGCTCGGCACGCAGCCGCCGGCGGTGACGCTCGAGACCGGCGGCGGCACCTGCCGCGACTATGCGCTGCTCATGATGGAGGGTGCGCGCTCGCTGGGCATCGCCGCACGATTCATCACCGGCTACCTCTACGATCCCGCCCTCGACACGTCGCCGGACGACGATACCGGGCATGCCCATCCTCACGCCTGGCTCGAGGTCTATCTGCCGGGTGCCGGCTGGGTCGAGTTCGACCCGACCAACGGCATCATCGGCTCGGAGCGGTTGATCCGCGTCGCCGTCGGGCGCGATCCCGAGCAGGCGATGCCGATCAAGGGCACCTTCACCGGAGCGGCTGACGTGATCGTGAAGACGATGGTCGACGTCCAGGTACGCGCCCTGCCGTCGGCGCCCGCGGTCACCGACACACCATCCGCTCCGCCGGTTCCAGCGATCCAGGCCCTTTGACATCGGAAAGGGGCGCGGGTTAGTGCGGGCACATGCCCGACGTCAATCCGTCCGACGACAATTTGCATCGCTTCTCTGGAAGGGTGAAGCGATTGCTGCCGGCGGCGCTGTGGCGGCCGGCGCGCGCGCTGGCGACCGGCATCATGGCGCCGTTGCGCTTCGCCTTCACGACCGGACACTTCCGCAGCAGCCTCGCCATGTCGGCCCATGACGCCGACGGCGCGGCTATCCCCTGGTACACCTATCCCGCGATCGACTTCCTGGCCCAGCGTGACTTCACCGGCCGCAACGTCCTGGAGTTCGGTGGTGGCCAGTCGACGGTCTGGTGGTCGAAGCGGGCCGCCTCGGTGCTGACCTTCGAGGAGAATGCCGGCTGGATGGAGCGGGTGAAGGCGCAGGTCGGCCCGAACGCCACTTTGCACAACGTGCCGATCGACAGCGGCGACCCGATCGCCGAGATTCGCCGGCTGATCGCGGCCCATCCCGTCGCGAAGTTCGACGTCATCGTGGTCGATGGCCATCTCAGGGAGAAGGCGACGGCGATCGCCTTCGACTATCTGGCGCCGGGTGGCGCCCTGCTGCTGGACAATGCCGAAGGCTACGGCTTCTACGAGGAAACCTCGAAGCGCGACTGCCGGCGCGTCGACTTCTTCGGCTTCGCGCCGGGCGTGGTGATGCGGCACTGCACGTCGCTGGTCTATCTCGGCGACTGCTTCCTGCTGTCCGGCAAGATTCCCATCCCCTACATCGAGCGCGTGTGAGCGGCTTGGCCACCAAGGGCTTTGACATCGGCCGGCCGTGGCGGTTGAGTGCCGGAGGGGAGCGACACGTCATGGTGCCGGGAAAAGGCCTCTGGTGATCTCGATCGACTGGCTGACGCGGGGTGCTCTGGGGCTCGGCGGCGCGCTGCTCGTCTGGCTGGCCTGGCCGGTCTCGAAGGGCGCGTGGCAGGCGCAGTTCGCCGACCCGGTCTACACGAACCTCCGCCAGAGCTATGCGGTCGACTACAATGCGATGCTGGACGCGATCGACGCGCTGGACCGCTCGGTCGCGGCCGATCCGAACGCCAGCCGTCTCATCCAGCGGTCCGAACTTCTCGCCTCGGCGGCCCTGCTGCCGTCGTTCAATCCCACGCCGGAGCAGCGCACGGCGTGGCTGAAACAGGCCGCCGCCGATCTCACGGCCGGCCTCGGCGAGGATCCGGCGCGCGGTATCGCCTGGCTGCGGCTGGTCTCGGTGCGGCTCGCCCTCGATGGCCCTTCGCAGGCCACCGTGACGCCGCTGCTGATGTCGATCGACACCTCGGCCATGATGGAGCCGGTCTGGCCGGTCCGCCTGCAGCTCATCCTCGTGAACTGGCAGGTGCTGACGCCGGAGCAGCGCGAGACGCTCGGCATGTATGTCGCAAGGACCTGGAAGCTCAGCAAGGACCGCCGCTGGTTCGCGCAGGTGATCAACGGTCCGATCGACGAGCTCTTCGTGCGCTACTTCCTGCGCGACGAGGCCGGGGCCCAGGACGAGCTCACGCGGCTCCTTGCGGAAAAGAAGAAATGACCCAGTGGACCGAGGAGAGGGGCGGCGAGCCCGGCGTCGTCGTCCTGCAGGACTGGAAGTGGTTCGCGCGGCGCGTGGTCGACGCGGGCGTGGTCGTCCTGTTCTTCGCCATGGTCATGCTGGCGGCCCTGCCGATGGGCGCCAACCGCGACTGGGCGTGGGCGCCGCTCTGCGTGATGCTGGGCCTGATCGTCATTCCCATCGCCTGCGGCCTCGGCGCGCGCGGCGGGCACGGCGTGATCGCCGCCGAGCGCCTTCCGCTGGCGGTCCTGGCGGGCTGCTGGATCTTCTTTATGGCCTTCGGCCTGTGGCAGATGACGAGCTGGACGCCGCGCTCGGGCGACGCCTGGCTGTTCGAGAAGGCCGCGGCCATACTCGGCGACGCGCATGCGCCGGTTCCGGCGCTCGCCGCCGACCTCGCCCGCAACTCGCTGCTGCGCTGCCTGGCCTGCGCGCTGATCTTCCTGGCGGCGCGCGCGATCTGCCGTGATCGCGACAATGCGCGCTGGCTCCTCGTCGCCCTCGTGGCGAGCGGCGTCGTGGTGGTGAGCTACGGGCTTGCGATGCAGGTGTCGACGCACTCCTGCTACGTCGGCAGCTTCCTGAAGAAGCAGCACGAGTACAACGTCATCGACTATTGCCTGATGAGCGGCACCTTCGTCAGCAGCAACTCGTTCGCCTGCTACATGGGCATGGCGGTGATCGCCTCGGTCGCCCTGCTGTTCAGCGGCAAGGGCAGGAAGAGCAATCCGCCCTACGGCCACGACGAGGAGGAGGATGTCCGCCTCATCGACTGGTTCACCGGCGCGCGCGTAGTCCAGCTCGCGGCCATCTTCCTGATGCTGGGTGGCATGCTGATGTCGGCCTCGCGGGCGGGCTTCGCGGCGACCGCCGCCGGCGGCGTGGCGTTCGGCCTGCTGCTGATGCGCGGCCGGTGGAAGTCCCGCCCCGATCTCGGCCGCGTGTTCTTCGCCGGCCTCGCCGTGTTCGTCGTGATCGGCGTCATCGCCGGCAGCGCCCTGCTCACCAAGTTCGCCGATGCCTCGGATTCCTTCTCGCGCCTGCGCATCTGGTACGTCGCGCTGAAGGCGATCTGGCTGTCGCCCTGGCTGGGCTGGGGGCTGGGCGGGTTCGCCGACATCTATACGATCCTCCAGCCGGAGAGCATCCTCATCCCCAACAACCTCGCCCATTCGACGCCGCTCGAGGTGGTGGTGGAGCTGGGCGTGATCGCCTCGATTCCGGCGATGGCCGTCGTGGCGCTTCCCTGGGCGATCTGCCTGCGGGGCGCGCTGCGCCGCCGACTGTCCTACCGCTACCTGCCGGTGGCGGCCTTTGCGATCGCCGCCGTGCCGATCCTGCATTCCACGATCGATTTCAGCCTGCAGATGCCTGCCATCGGCTTCGTCACCAGCGCCATGCTGGGCATGGGCTGGGCGCAGGCATTCGGTCGCAGAGACAATGCACCGGAAGGCTTTACGCCATGGGAATAAGTCAGATATAATCAGTCCGGGTGCAAGTATGCTGTGGGAAGCATACCTGTGGGAATGACGCTACCATAATGACGGGTCGGAGCGGTGCGCAGCCGTTGCGAGCGGTTCTCAATGGCGCGTCGCGATCCTCATAGGGGGCCAGGGTGCGTAGAGCTGTTCCAGTGGGCGCGGAGACACCGTCGGGCGAGCCGATCCAGGCCACCGAGCCGCGCCTGCGTTCGGCGCCGCAGCGCTTCATCGAAACCTGGGTCGATGCGGTGCTGGGCTTCCTGTTCTGCGTCGTCCTGCCGATCCCGATCTACTCGATCGACGAGCCGTTCATGGGCCCGTTCGATGCCTCCGAGCTCACGATCCTCGTCACCGCTTTCGCCTATGCGGTCGTCTGGTATTGCGGCCGGCGGCTCGACGCCTTTCCCGGCGCCGGGCTCAACGCCAGTCAAATCGCGCCGGTTGCGGTGATCACCTATGCGCTGATCGCCGCCATCCTGCTGTTGCTGCGTCTCGACTATTCGCGCGTCCAGCTCTTCGGCTCCGGCCTGCTCACGGTGCTGTGGATGGCGGTGATCGGCCAGCTTCGCGCGCGTTACCTGGTGCGCAACTACGCGGTGATGCCGAAGTCGGCGATCGCCACGATGCCGCGCCTGCCGACCTGCCGCTGGCTCGACTTCACCGAGGTGCGCGGACGCGGGCTCAGGGTCGATGCCATCGTCGCCGATCTCGGCAGCGAGCTGGGCGAGGGTCAGATCGAGGCGCTGGCCGACGCCGCCATCGCCGGCGTCCCGGTCCTCGACCGCCGGTATATCGTCGAGACCATGACCGGGCGCACGCCGCTCGGCGGGCTGACGCCCAACGAGTTCGGCGCGCTGCTGCCGTCGCGCCAGTATCTGGTCGTGCGACGCGGCATCGAGCTCGCTCTCACGGTGCTGTTCCTGCCGCTGATGCTGCCCGTGCTGGCGCTCGTCGCGCTGCTGGTGCGGCTCGACAGCCGGGGACCGGTCTTCTTCCTGCAGACCCGCATCGGCCGCCGCGGCCGGCCGTTCCGGATGATCAAGTTCAGGACGATGTACGCCGACGCGGGCGGGCCGAGCTTCACCAAGTCGGCCGACCCGCGCATCACGCGCATCGGCCGATACCTCAGGCCGTGCCGGCTCGACGAGCTGCCGCAGCTCTTCAATGTCCTGCGCGGCGACATGAGCTGGGTCGGCCCGCGGCCCGAGGCCGCCTCGCTGGAGAAGGGCTATGTGCGCGATATCGAGTACTTCGCGTTGCGCAGCATCGTGCGGCCGGGAGTCACAGGCTGGGCGCAGATCAACCAGGGCTACGCCCACGAGACCGACGACATGCGCGCCAAGCTCGAGTACGACCTCTACTACCTGAAGCACTGCTCGCTGTGGCTGGACATGGTGATCGTGCTCAGGACCTTCGCGGTGGTGTTCCGCGGCACCGGGGCGCGCTAAGCTCGCTGCAAGCCATGTGCGGCATAGCCGGCATCCACGCCTATCTCGACGTCTCGCCCCGGGTCGACCGCGGCGAAATCGTGCGCATGAACGAGCGCATGAAGGCGCGCGGGCCGGACGGCAGCGGCCTGTGGGTGAGCGACGACTGCCGGACCGGCTTCGGCCATCTGCGGCTCGCCATCATCGACCTGTCCGAGGGCGGCGCCCAGCCGATGCATGCGAGCGACGGCCGGCTCACCATCACCTTCAACGGCGAGATCTATAACTACCGCGAGCTCAAGGCCGATTTGCAGGCGAAGGGTCGCCGGTTCAGGAGCGGGTCCGACACCGAGGTCCTGCTGCAGCTCTACGACGAGTACGGCGCCGACATGGTGCGCCGCCTGCGCGGCATGTTCGCCTTCGGCCTGTGGGATGCGGGGAAGCGCACGCTGCTGCTGGCGCGCGATCCGCTCGGCATCAAGCCGCTCTACTGGGCCG
>CAYRBQ010000115.1:0-9297 GCA_964422305.1 uncultured Reyranella sp.
CGGGCGTCGGCCTGATCTCGCCGCCGCCGCACCACGACATCTACTCGATCGAGGACCTGGCCCAGCTCATTCACGACCTCAAGAACGTCAATCCGCGCGCCCGCGTGTCGGTGAAGCTGGTGTCCGAAGTGGGCGTCGGCACGGTGGCGGCGGGCGTCAGCAAGGCGCGCGCCGACCATGTGACGATCTCGGGCTTCGAGGGCGGCACCGGCGCCTCGCCGCTCACCTCGCTGACCCATGCCGGCTCTCCGTGGGAAATCGGACTCGCCGAGACCCAGCAGACTCTGGTGCTGAACCGCCTGCGCGGCCGCATCGCCGTGCAGGTCGACGGTGGTCTCCGCACCGGCCGCGACGTCGCGATCGGCGCGCTGCTGGGTGCCGACGAGTTCGGCTTCGCCACCGCGCCGTTGATCGCTGCCGGCTGCATCATGATGCGCAAGTGCCACCTCAACACCTGTCCGGTGGGCGTGGCGACGCAGGATCCGGTGCTGCGCAAGCGCTTCACCGGCCAGCCCGAGCACGTCATCAACTACTTCTTCTTCGTGGCCGAGGAGCTGCGCGAGATCATGGCGCGGCTGGGCTTCCGCACGCTGAACGAGATGATCGGCCGGGTCGACCGGCTCGACATGCGCCGCGCGGTCGACCACTGGAAGGCGGGCGGTGTCGATCTCTCCAAGCTGCTCTATCAGGCCCCGGCCCGCGAGGGCGTGGCGATCTGGAACACCGAGCGGCAGGACCACGGGCTCGACAAGGCGCTGGACCACAAGCTCATCGAGGCGGCGCGGCCGGCGCTCGACAGGGGCGAGCCTGTCCGGGTCGAGCTGCCGGTCACCAACGTGAACCGCACGGTCGGCGCCATGCTGTCGGGCGAGGTGGCGAAGCGCACCGGCCATGCCGGCCTCGCCGAGGATACGATCTCGGTGAAGCTCACCGGCACCGCCGGCCAGAGCTTCGGTGCCTTCCTGGCGCGCGGCGTGTCGATCGAGCTCTCGGGCGATGCCAACGACTATGTCGGCAAGGGCCTGTCGGGCGGCCGCGTCGTGGTGCGCCAGCCCAAGGGGGCGAAGCGCAATCCGACGGAGAACATCATCGTCGGCAACACCGTGCTCTACGGCGCGATCGGCGGCGAGGCCTACTTCGAGGGCGTCGCCGGTGAGCGCTTCGCGGTCCGCAACTCGGGCGCGGTCTGCGTCGTCGAGGGCACCGGCGACCATGGATGCGAATACATGACGGGCGGCGTCGTGGTCGTGCTGGGCGACACCGGCCGCAACTTCGCAGCCGGCATGTCGGGCGGCATCGCCTACGTCTACGACCCGAAGGCGCGCTTCAAGGACCTGTGCAATCCCGCGATGGTCGATCTCGAGAAGGTCGGGCCGGCGTCGGGCGACGCCGACGATCCGTCACGGCCGCGCCAGCGCGCGCCCAGCGTCGAGGACAACGGCATGGGCGACGTGCTGGCCTTCGACGCGGAGCGGCTGCGCATCCTGGTCGAGCGTCATCACCTTCACACCGGCAGCGCGCGGGCGCGCGAGCTGCTCGAGGATTGGGACAATGCGCTCGGCGCCTTCGTGAAGGTGATGCCGCGCGACTACAAGCGGGCGCTGCTGCAGGCTCGCGATCGGGCGGCGGCGAAGGCCGTCGCGGCGGAGTAGGTTATGGGTCTCGTCACAGGGTTCCTCGAGATCGAGCGCAAGGAGCGTCCCTACGAAAAGGTCGAGGCGCGCCTCAAGACCTGGAAAGAGTTCGTCCTGCCGCTGCCGCCGGCCGAGATCTCGCGCCAGGGCGCGCGCTGCATGGATTGCGGCATCCCGTTCTGCCACAACGGCTGCCCGGTCAATAACATCATCCCCGAGTGGAACGAGCTGGTCCGCCGCGACCGCTGGCAGGACGCGCTCGAGGTCCTGCACTCGACCAACAACTTCCCGGAATTCACCGGCCGCATCTGCCCGGCGCCCTGCGAGGCCTCGTGCACGCTGAACATCGACGACAACCCGGTGACCATCAAGTCGATCGAGTGCGCCATCGTCGATCGCGGCTGGGAAGAGGGCTGGATCCAGCCGCTCGTGCCGGTGCGCAAGACCGGCAAGCGGGTCGCCATCGTGGGCTCGGGCCCGGCCGGTCTCGCGGCCGCCCAGCAGCTCGCGCGTGCAGGTCATTCAGTGACGCTGTTCGAGAAGGCCGACCGGGTCGGCGGACTCCTTCGCTACGGCATTCCCGACTTCAAGATGGAGAAGCATCTCATCGACCGGCGCATGCGCCAGATGGAGGCCGAGGGCGTGGAGTTCCGCACCGGCGTCGAGGTCGGTGCCACCCTCTCCGTCAAGTCGCTGCTCGAAGGCTACGACGCGGTCGCCCTGACCGGCGGCGCCGAATGGCCGCGCGATCTCGAGGTGCCGGGCCGCGAGCTGGGCGGCATCCACTTCGCGATGGAATTCCTGACGCAGCAGAACAAGCGCAACGCCGGCGACGACGAGGCGCGCGCCGCGCCCAGGGGCACGCTCAGCGCCAAGGGCAAGCACGTCGTGGTGATCGGCGGCGGCGACACCGGCTCGGACTGCATCGGCACCTCGAACCGCCAGGGCGCCGCCTCGGTGACGCAGCTCGAGGTGATGCCGCAGCCGCCCGAGCACGAGGACAAGGCGCTGACCTGGCCGGACTGGCCGCTCAAGATGCGGACTTCGTCCTCGCAGGAGGAGGGTGCGGAGCGCGACTTCGCGGTCCTGACCAAGCGGGCGGTCGGCAAGAACGGCAAGGTCGAGGCGCTGGAATGCGTGCGCGTCGAATGGGCCAAGGGCGCCGACGGCCGCATGGGCATGCAGGAGGTCGCGGGCAGCGGCTTCGAGCTCAAGGCCGACCTCGTGCTGCTGGCGATGGGCTTCCTCGGTCCGCGCAAGCCCGGCCTCGTCGAGCAGGCGGGCGTCGCGCTCGATCCGCGCGGCAACGTCGCGGCCAATGTGAAGGACTACAAGACGTCGGTGCCCAAGCTGTTCGCCGCGGGCGACATGCGGCGCGGCCAGTCGCTGGTCGTCTGGGCGATCCGCGAGGGCCGCCAGTGCGCCCGCGCCGTCGACGAAGCCTTGATGGGTTCCACGACGCTGCCGAGGTAGCCCGACCTGGATGGAATCGTCTTCTCCTCCCCCGTTTCGAGGAGAGGAAGGTGAAGGACTCTAGCGCCAGACTCCGGTAGCGAGCGTCGTCGGCGCGAACTCGCCGAACCGCCAGCGGAAAGGGAAGGCGGCGCGCCGTCGCCAGGCGCGCTCGACGGCGACCCGCCAGACCCGTTGCGCGCCCCGCGGCCCCGTCAGGGCCGGATGCCAGTCGATGGTGACGGTCCCCTGGAGCTGCAGCAGGTCGCCCGTCGCGAAATCGACGAACAGCAGGCCGGCGCGCGGGTCGCCCAGCAAGTTGCCCAGCGTGTTGAAGAAGCGGTTGCCGGCGAAATCGGGGATCGACAGCGTGTTGCCATCGATCCCGACGAAGCCCGGCTGGCCGCCGCGATGCGACATGTCGAGGCCGCCCGCTTCACCCAACGCCTCGCGGCCGCGGCTCGCCACGAAGAACGTGTCGGCGCCGGCGATCAGCGCGCGCGCGTCGGCGTCGAGCTCCGTCATCGTCTCGAGCGCGACCGTCGCGGCCACGGGATGCGGCAGCGGCACGCGGACCTGGATGAATTGCGGGCAGTTGCCGAAGCTTTGCGTCACGCCGACGGTGATCCCGTCGTCGATCGCCACGATGCGGCCGTTGACGCGGTTGCGCCGCCGCGTGGTGAGATCGATGCCGACCAGCCCGATGTCGGCGCCCGCGGCAAAGCCAGCAGCGGCCGGATCGTCGGCGCGGGGCAGGGCGGCGATGCGGAGCGTCGCGGGATCGGGCGAGGTCACGAAGCCGTGCGGGCCGCTCAGCACCGAGGCCATCGGCCAGCCGCGTCCGTCGAGCGTCGCCGTGAAAAGATAGGGCAGCAGGGGGAAGAACTCGCGATGTTGCTCCGGCAGACGGGGCCGGATGGGCGCGCGCCGCAGGCCGACGCCGGCCAGCGTCTGGGCTGCGACCTCGTCGTCGTGAAAGGGCAGGAAGGTCTCGGCGCTCATCACACGCCCTCCTTGTTCTCGGGCCAGGTCAGCTTGGGGTCGTACCAGGGTGCCGAGTCGGATCGCCAGATGTGGAGTTGCGGCACGTCCGTCACCTTGGTGTCGAGGCAACCCAGCCGCAGCAGCACGACCGGCTGGGCGACCCGCTCGGCCACGACGTGCGAGCCGCACCTGGAGCAGAAGCGGCGGAACTTGCCGGGCGAGGATTCGATGGCGGCGAGTTGGTCGGCGCCGCGCGACCATCGGAACTTGTCGCGCGGGACCGCCGTCACGGACGAGAAGGCCGTGCCGTGCGTCTTGCGGCAGGTCTGGCAATGGCAGTGCACGATGCGCTGGATGTCGGCGTCGGCCTCGTAGGCGACGGCTCCGCAGAGACAGCTTCCGGTCAGCATGGCGGCTCTCCTGTTCGCCGCTGAAGATAGGTGCCAGCGATTGCCGCCGGAATGGCACGAATGGTAAAGTCATAATTCCGTATATTGGAATAATGACATGGACCGGCTGGACGAGTTCGCGATCTTCGTGCGCATCGTGGAGGAGGGCAGCCTGGTGCGCGCCGCCCGCCGCCTGCGCCGCTCGCCGCCCGCGGTCACGCGCGCCCTGGCGGCCCTTGAGGATCGCCTGGGCGTGCGGCTGGTCGATCGCACGACGCGGCGGCTGGCCCCTACCGAGGCGGGGCGCGCGCTCTATGACCGCGCCCGCGCCGTGGTCGCCGACTACGAGGCGGCCGCAACCGGCGCGCGCGAGGCGCCGGTCCGCGGCCTGCTGCGCGTCACAGCGCCGGTTCAGTTCGGCCGCCGTCACGTCGCCCCGATCGCCACGCGCTTCCTGGACAGCCACGACGGCGTCGAGATCGAGCTGCTTCTGAACGACCGCAACGTCGACCTGATCGACGAGGGCATCGACGTGGCGGTGCGCATCGGCGTGCTGGCCGATTCCGGCCTGACCGCACGACCGGTCGGGCATGTGAAGCGCCAGTGGGTGGCAAGCCCGGCCTACCTTGCCGCGCACGGCACGCCGCGCACGCCGGCGGACCTGGCGCGGCACGAGGCGCTGCTCGGCACGTCGCGCGGCGCGATGGAATGGAGCTTCGCCGGTGCGCGGCCCGGCGCATCGCTCCATCTCGCGGGCCGACTACGCGTCGACGATGTCGAGACGCGCCTGCGGGCGGCGCGTGACGGCCGCGGCGTGGCGCAATTCCTGTCCTACCAGGTTGCGGACGATCTTGCGGCCAGACGGCTGGTGCGGCTGCTGCGCGCCTTCGAGCGGCCACCGCTGCCGGTGCAGCTCGTCACCAAGGGCCGGGCGCATCGCGCGCCCAAGATCGACGCCTTCCTCGACTTCGCGGCCAAGAAATTGTCGGTCCTGCCCATACTCCGACCCGATTGACACACGGTGTGCAATTCCCGTAGCCATTAACTCCCCAGTTAAATAGTCGGGAGCATGTCATGTCGTATGTCGATGGCTTCGTCCTGGTCGTCCCCAAGAAGAAGTTGGCAGTCTACAAGAGCATGGCGCGCAAGGCCGGCAAGATCTGGCGCGAGCACGGCGCGCTCGACTATCGCGAATGTGTCGGCGACGACCTCAAGGTGAAGTTCGGCCTGCCGTTCACCAAGCTCGCGAAGACCAAGCCGAGCGAAACGGTGGTGTTCTCCTACATCGTCTACAAGTCGCGGGGGCATCGCGACAAGGTCAACGCCAAGGTGATGGCCGACAAGCGCCTGCACGGTCCCGGCATGCCGAAGGAGATGCCCTTCGACATGAAGCGCATGGCCTATGGCGGCTTCAGGACGCTGGTCGAGGCCTAGCCTCTGAGGCGTGCCGCATAGCCGCGATAGGTGCAGCGGCCGAGCTCGGGGTGAGTCTGGATGCGGTGGGCGAGTTGCTCGATCGTCCATTCGTCGACGATCTCGTAGCCCAGCGCCTCCAGCGCCACCGGCACCTCGCGCAGGTTGCGGATCTGGTAGGGCACCTCGGCCACGCCGAAATTCTCGAGCGTGACCACGGTCGGCCCGTCGCGCGTCACGACCTTGTTGAGAAGGATATGGCGCGGCTTGCCGTGCATGCGGCCGACCAGCTCCTCGAACGGCTCGCGGAGATAGGGCAGCAGGCCCGAGGCCAGCAGTACGTCCGCGGCCGGCGCCTCCTCGAGGCGATCGACGAAGGAGAGCGTGCGATCCAGTGGCCGTTGCTGCGCGCGACCCGCACGCACCAGCGCCGGCAGGTCGTAGACCACCCACCGCAGCCGCTCGAGGTCGAGATAGGGCGCGAAGGCGCGATACTTCACGCCGATATGGCCGCCGGCATCGACGAGGCAGGCGATCTCGGGGGCGAGCCGCTGCAACCAGTAGAGGATGGGATAGTCCCACGGCGCGCGTTCCTGCATGAAGGCCTGCGACACCGGGGCGACGCTGTCATGGTCGTAGCCCGCGAGCCGGCCTGACCGGACGTTCGCCAGGGCCTCGTCGTAGGAGGCGAAGGCGCCACGGAAACGCACCGGCTCGCCGCGCAGGGCACGGAAGCGGCCATAGGCCGTCAACGCCAGAGTCTTGAGGGGATCGAGCACCGTCGCGAACCTAGCCAACTGCCGCGAGGGTGTCCAAGATCGCGGCCGTGGCATGAGCCGGCACGAAATCCTGATCTGGTCGTGGTCCCTCGACGACGATCCGTCGTCCGGCGAGGCGCTCCTGACCGACGACGAGCGCGAGCGTGCGCGGCGCTTCGTCGGTCCGTTGCTGCAGCGGCGCTTCGTGGCGGCGCGCGCGCAGCTTCGCGCGCTGCTCGGCCGGCGTGTGGGCCGCGATCCGCGGAGCCTGGTATTCGTGCAGAACGAGTTCGGCAAGCCGCGGCTCGCCGATCATCCCGGCGTGCATTTCAGCCTGAGCCACTCGCAGGGCCGGGCGCTGCTGGCGGTGAGCGACGGGCCCGAGGTCGGCGCCGATCTCGAGATGATCCGCCCCGTCGACCATCTCGACCTCGCGCGGCGCTACTTCCATCCCGAGGAGGTCGCCGCCATCGAGCGGCACGACGACCCGCAGCGGGCTTTCTTCCGGATCTGGACGCTGAAGGAGGCGGTGGTGAAGGCGATCGGTCTCGGCCTCTCGCTCCCGCTCGACGGCTTCGCGGTGTCGATCGCGGGACCACGCCCGGTCATGGCGGTCGCGCCCGACCGATCGCCGGGCACGTGGTGGCTGCACGTCGAGGCGGGCGACTACTGCCGGGCCGTCGCCGTTCCGGCCGGCGGCGAGATCGGGCTGATCCACCGCAGCGTCTGATCGCTGCGGCCGAGAAGCGCCCCGAGCGGCGCCTCGTCACCCTGCAGTGCACTGCGGAAGAAGGCGACTTGGGTCCTGCCGATCGCCTCGTTGATGTCCGAGCGTTCGAAGTTGGTCCGCCACGGCGGGCGGCGACGCATCCGGAACAGGGTGTCGGCGAGATCGCCGTGCTCGGCGGCCGGGATCTGCGCCCAGTAGCCGTGAGGCCTTTCCATGCGCAGGCCGTTGTGCGGGATGTCGAGGGCGCTCACCTTGGCGTAGTTGCGGGTGAAGGCGTCGGGCGAGGTGAGGTCGGCGTCCGAAGGGAAGGCCTCCTTGCTCGACATCAGGAAGTAGTGCGGTACGGCGATGCGCCGGGCGGCGAGGCCGAACAGGCCGCCGTCGAGGTTGTAGACCGCGACGATGGCCGGGTCCTTCGCTGCTGCCGCCAGTCCCGAGGGGCCGCCGATCGACATGCCGAGCACGCCGACGCGCGCGAGATCGAGGCGGCCGGCGAGGGCGGGAATCTGCCCGGCGCGCAAGGCGTCCAGCAGGTCGACGAGTCGGTTGCCCTGGGTCACGACATGGCGGGCCGCGCGTCGCATCGATTCCACCGTCTGCGCCTCGGTGAGAAGCTCGAAGGACACGCCGCGGTCCGGATCGGTCGCGGGATCGCTCGCGAAGTCGTCGACGCCCACGACGACGAAACCGTGACTTGCGAGGTTCGCGGCCTGCACGCGGCTCTGGTCGCGCGGCGCCCCCCAGCCCGGCGAGTAGAGGACTAGGGGCGCCGGCGCCTTGAGCTCGCGAGGCTGCCAGATCGTCACGGCGAGGGGGCGGCCGGCGGCGTCGCGGAAGGTGGCGTCGCTGCGCGCGACGGCGTCGGGGCCGCCGGGCGAAGGCAGGCGCGGCACGAAGACGTACCAGCCGGCCGCCACGACGACGGCCGCGGCCAGGGCGGCGACCAGGAGGAGGCGCAGGAGGTTCACAGGTCGCGCAGGACGGTCGCGATCTCGGCGGCCGGCCGCTCGCGGAACATGTCGAAATGGCCGCTGTTCACATCGACCTTGGCGAATTTGCCGGCGACCAGCGGCTTCCAGCCCATGTGCTCGTCGAACAGCCGCCCGCGCAGCGGCTCCCTGCTGCGGAACAGCACCACGTCGCCGGCATAGGGCGTCGGCCGGTACTGCGCGACCTTGGCGTAGAGATAGTCGTCGAACCATTCGCCGGCCAGCGCCTGCCGTTCCGGTCCCGCTTCCCGGGGCAGCAGGCCGAGATGGTAGAGCAGCGGCTTGCGCACGATCTCGTCGAAGCCGACCTCGCCCTTGCGGAACTGTGCCAAGCGCTTCCTGTAGCGGTCGAGACGGAGCTGCTGGCGGCGCAGCACGCGGTCCCAGCGCGACATGGTCTCGCGATAGCCGGGGCCCCAGCTATCGAACAGCGCCACCAGCGGCACCTTCTCGCCCATCGCCGTGAGCTGGCGCGCCGCCTCGAAGGCCAGCACGCCGTAGACGCAGTGGCCGCCCAGTATGTAGGGGCCGCGCGGCTGCACCCAGCGGATCAATCGCACCGCATAGGCGCCGAAATCCTCGAACGCGTAGGCGTCGAGATCGACCGGCCCGTCCTGGTGGTACATCAGGATGTCGGTGAACGGCCGCTGCTCGCCGAGCTGGCGGGCGAGCTGGAAATAGACCGAGCGGTTGTTGAGCACGATCACCGGCGTGCGCGGGCCGCCCTCGTGGAACCGCGCCACCTGCCGCTCCGGCTCGTGCACCGGGATGGGCTCGCCGCGCGCCACGACCGGGCGCGCCGCCGGCAACGGGCCGCTGCGGGCGGCGATGCCGGCCAGCGTCGCGTTCTCGGCCAGCGGCCCGTCGGCCGCGGTCGCGAGCGTCTCGAGGCAGAGCCGCCAGGCCGCCAGCAGCGCCTCGACGGTGGCCGGCTCGTAGAGGCCGGCA
>CAYRBQ010000116.1:0-9289 GCA_964422305.1 uncultured Reyranella sp.
GGCGTGCGATCTCGGTCTTGCCGCAGCCGGTCGGCCCGATCATCAGGATGTTCTTCGGCAGCACCTCCTCGCGCAGCCCCTCGGGGAGCTGCAGGCGGCGCCAGCGGTTGCGCAACGCGATCGCCACGGCGCGCTTGGCGTCCTGCTGTCCGACGATGTGCTTGTCGAGCTCCGAGACGATCTCGCGGGGGGAAAAGTCGTTACCCATGCTCAGAGCTTTTCGATGACGAGGTTGTGGTTGGTGTAGACGCAGATGTCGGCCGCGATCTTCATCGCCTTGCGCGCGATCGCCTCGGCGTCGAGCCCGTCGACGTCGATCAGCGCGCGCGCCGCCGACAGCGCGTAGTTGCCGCCCGAGCCGATGGCGATGATGCCGCCCTCGGGCTCCAGAACGTCACCCGTACCCGACAGCAGCAGCGACACGTCCTTGTCGGCCACCGCCATCATCGCCTCGAGGCGGCGCAGGTAACGGTCGGTGCGCCAGTCCTTGGCGAGCTCGATGGCAGCGCGCAGGAGCTGCCCGGGATGGCGCTCCAGTTTCGCTTCCAGCCTCTCGAAGAGCGTGAAGGCGTCGGCCGTGGCGCCGGCGAAGCCCGCGATGATCTGGCCGTTGCCGAGCCGGCGGACCTTCTTGGCGTTGCCCTTGACGATGGTCTGACCCATCGAAACCTGGCCGTCGCCGGCCATGACGACCTGGCCGGCCTTGCGCACGGAGAGGATGGTCGTGGCATGCCAGCCGGGACCGGACGGGCTGTCTGATTGTGCGGAAAGCATGCGCCCTAAATAGGCATTCGGGAGAACAAATCAATCGCCCCGTTCGGCGTCAGGCAGCGTGCGCCTCATCGTACTCGGCGTAGCCATCTTCGACCGCCGGCACGATGTCCAGCACCTGGAAGTAAGGATGCGAGAAGAATGCCGTGTCCCGCAGGCCGTCGACCAAGAAGGTGTAGGCTTGCAGATCGGCAGTCTCGAACACCGCCACGTCCGTACAGCGGCCTGAGAAGGCCTCGGCATCGTAGAAGCGCATGGCCACCTGCGGATAGCGCGCAAGAACAGGCCCGACATGCTCCTCGTTGAAGCGCCGGCGATCGGCGCGGGAGAGCTTCAGCCAGTCCGGCATGCTCTGCAGCAACATGAAGAACGTATAGCGACGGGACATCGGGGACCTCCGTTGACGTCGCAGGCAGGATGCGAGTAACTGCTCGTATTGGCCACTCGCATCGCCCGAACGCGGCTCAGGCCGCGCAAGATCCCCCGCCAGCCGCGCTCCGAACGCACGGTCGAGGCCATCGTGGAGGCCGCGGCTCGCATTCTCGAGAGACGCGGCCTCGACGGCTTCAACACCAACGCGGTGGCCGAGCGCGCCGGGGTCAGCGTCGGCTCGCTCTACCAGTACTTCCCCAGCAAGGAGGCTCTGGTTGCGGCCCTCAGCGCCCGTGAACGCGGCCTGCTGGCGGCAGAGGTCGCGGCGGCGGCGGGCGCGGCGACCGGACTGTCGCTCGAGGACGCGATGCGACGGTTGGCCCGCGTCGCCATCCGGCGGCAGCTCGCGCGGCCTGTCCTTTCCCGGATCCTCGACTTCGAGGAGCAACGGCTCGGGCTCGAAGACGGCGACCGGGCGACGACCAGCGACATGATGGTCCATGTCGCAGCGTTGCTGCGTGCTCATCGTTCGGCACTGACGGTGACCGACATGGACGAAGCGGCCTTCGACGTGATTGCCGTCGCCCGCGCCCTGATCGACGGCTCCTGCGGCCGTGGACCTGTCGACGCCGACGCCCTCGAACGCCGCGTGGTTCGTGCCGCGCTGGGCTATCTCACGAGCCGTGCTAACGTCGGCCCATGAGCGACTCCAACAGCAACTCCGTCATCGTCATTGGCGCCGGCATCGTCGGCGCCGCCACCGCCCGGGCCCTGCAGCGTTCCGGCCACAGCGTCACCCTGGTCGACAGCGCCGAGCCCGGCAACGCGACCTCCTTCGGCAATGCCGGCTTCCTGTCGCTCGACAGCCTGATCCCGCTCGCCAGGCCTGCGACCCTGAAGAAGGTGCCGCAGATGCTGATGGACAAGACGGGTCCCCTCACCCTGCACCGCCCCAGCATCCCCGCCCTGCTGCCGTGGATGGCGCGCTTTGCGCTGGCGGCGATGAACCCGGCCGAGGTGCAGAAGGGCAAGGATTCGTTCAAGCCGCTGATGCTGGAAGCCGACATCGCCTGGAAGGCCGAGATCCAGGCCTCGGGGCTCGGCGAGCTGTTCCAGAACCGCGGCGCGCTCTACGTCTACGAGAGCGAGGCTTCGTTCCAAGGCACCGACGAGATGCGCGGCCTGCAGGCCGGCAAGGGCACCGAGTTCGAGATCGTCGACGGCAACCGCGCGCGAGAGATCGCGCCGGGCCTCAGCCCCACCATCGTGCGCGGCATCTTCTATCCCAAGGGCTCGCACACCATCAATCCGCACAAGGTCGTCACGACGCTCGCCGAACGCTTCGCGTCCGAGGGCGGCACGATCCTGCGCGGACGGGTGCGCAGCTTCGGCCGCGACGGCGACCGCGTGACCTCAGTGCGGCTCACCGACAGCGAGCTGCCGGCCAAGGCCGTGGTGATCGCCGCCGGCCGCGCCTCCGGCGAGCTGACGCGGCTCCTCGGCTTCAACGCCCCGCTGGTCGCCGAACGCGGCTATCACGTCATGCTGGCGCCGGACAATGTGCGCTTCGACCTGCCGGTCAGCCCGCCCGATCGCGGCCTGTTCTTCACGCCGATGCAGGAGGGCGTGCGCCTCGCAGGCACCGTCGAACTCGCGGCCCCGCACCAGCCGCCGTCGTGGCATCGCGCCGATCTGCTGGTGAAGCACTTCAAGGACATCTTCCCCGGCGCCGGCGGCGAGGAGCGCAGCCGCTGGATCGGCGAACGCCCGACCTTGCCCGACTACCGGCCGGCGATCGGCCGCGCCCCGCGACTCGCCAACGTCTATTGCGGCTACGGCCACCAGCATCTCGGTCTGACGCTCGCCACGGCGACGGGCCGCCTGATCGCCCGTCAGATCGAAGGCGAGGCCCTGCCGTCGGCGCTCGCCGCCTGCGATCCCGGCCGCTTCGGCTAGGCGGCATGCTCGCGGGCAAGTGCTATTGCGGCGCAGTGGCCTACGCCGTCGCGGACGAGTTCACCTACGCGCTCAACTGCCACTGCTCCGGCTGCCGCCGCGTCACCGGCTCCGCGTTCAAGCCCTTCGCCGGCATCGCACGCGACAAGCTCACGCTCACCAAGGGCGCCGACGCCCTGCTGATCTACGGCAAGCCGGCCAATCACGACGCCCACTGCAAGAGCTGCGGCTCGCTTCTCTATTCGGTGGTGCGCGGCGGCGCCTTCGTGCACGTGTCGCTCGGCACCCTTGTCGATGCGCCTTCCATCCGCCCGACGGCGCACATCTTCGTCGGCTCCAAGGCGCCATGGTTCACCATCACCGACGACCTGCCGCAATACGACGGGCACGTGCCGAGCTAGCTGCCGTACTGGAGAAGGGCTTCGCCGTTTCGCTTGAGCCAGGCCTGCGGACCTTCGATCGGTCCGTCGCAGAGCGCACGGGCCAGCGCCCAGAAGCGCGGGCCGTGGTTCAGGTGGACGAGATGAGCGACCTCGTGGGCCACGAGATAGTCCAGCACCTCGGGCGGCGCGAGCACCAGCCGCCAGGAGAACGACATGGCGCCGTCGGGACCGCAGCTTCCCCAGCGCGAGCGCGTGTCGCGCACGGTGATGCGCTTCACCGTCCGCTCCGCGCATTGCGCCTTGGCATGGACCAGTGGCACCAGTTGCGTCTTGAGCTCGGCCGTCAGCCAATCCCTCAGCCGCCGCGGCAGATGCTCCGGCCGCCCGGCGACATGGATCTCGCCGTCCTCCCGCCAGACCGTGCCGCGCGCGTCGGGGCGATGGCGGACGCGGTGCGGGACACCGAACAGCGGGACGTCCACCCCGTCGATGAAGGGCCGCGATTGCGGCAAGCGCTTCAGGCGGGCGGCGATCCAGCCGGCCTGCGCCTCGGCGAAACCCAGCGCCGTGCCGCGCGCCATGCGCAGCGGCGCCGTCAGCACGATGCGGCGGTTCGCCGGATCGACGCGCAGCGAGGCGCGGCGCGAGCGGGCGTTGCGCACGAAGGTAACGGGCAGCGTATCTCCGGCATGAGCAATGGTCAGTTGCTCGGGCTCGGGCAGCGCTTTAGGCAGGAATCGACTGAACCAGGACGACATTTCAGATGGGAGACGACATGAGCGAGCAGCAGGCCCACAAAACCCTGAGCGACGCAGGCCGGAAGGTCCTGGCCGAGGTGCTGGGCGAATCCTATCTCGCGCGACGCGATGCGACCAACAACGATTTCTGGGGACCGGTCCGGCAGTTCAGCGAGGAGTTCGCCTACGCCTCGCTGTGGACCCGCGACGGGCTCGACCGCAAGCAGCGCAGCATGATCACCGTGGCCATGCTCTGCGCCCTGAACCGGCCGCACGAGCTCAAGATCCATCTCGTGGGCGCGCTGAACAACGGCTGCAGCAAGACCGAGCTGCGCGAGATCTTCACCCACGCGATCGCCTATTGCGGCTTCCCGGCCGCCATCGACGCGCTGCGCGTCGCCGAGGACGTGCTGAAGGAACAGGGGAAGTTCTGACATGAGCCCCTCTGAAATGAACTTGGACCTCGCCCGGATCCGCGCCGAGACGCCCGGCTGCAGGAGCGTGCTGCATCTCAACGCCGCCGGCTCCTCGCTGCCCAGCCAGCGCACGCTCGACGCCACGCTCGGCCACCTGAAGCTCGAGGCCGAGATCGGCGGCTACGAAGCCGCGGACAGGATGCGCGACACGCTGGACGGCTTCTACCCGTCGGTGGCGAAGCTGATCGGCGCCGAGCCGGGCGAGATCGCCTATATCGAGAACGCCACGCGCGCCTGGGACCTCGCCTTCTACTCGCTCGACTTCAAGGCCGGGGACCGCATCCTGACCTGCGTCAGCGAATATTCGTCGAACTACATCTCCTACCTGCAGGTGGCGAAGAAGACCGGCGCGGAGATCGTGGTCGTGCCGGACGACAAGCACGGCCAGATCGATCTCGGCGCACTGGAGCGGGCGATCGACAAGCGCACGAAGCTCGTCTCGATCTCGCACATCCCTACGCAGGGCGGCCTGGTGCAGCCCGCCGAGGCGGTCGGCAAGATCGTGAACGATGCCGGCATCATGTACATCCTCGACGCCTGCCAGTCGGTCGGCATGATGCCGCTCGACGTGAAGAAGATCGGCTGCGATTTCCTTTCCGCCACAGGGCGCAAATACATGCGCGGGCCCCGCGGCACCGGCTTCCTCTATGCCCGCACGCGCAGCACCTCGCACATCGAGCCGATCTTCCTCGACAACCACGCCGCGCGCTGGACCGGCGACAACGAGTACACGGTGATCGGCGACGCCAAGCGCTTCGAGAACTGGGAGCGCTACTTCGCGGGCGTCATTGGCCTCAAGGAAGCCGCCGACCAGGCGGCCGAGCTCAGCATGGACGCGGTGTGGGCGCGGCTGCGCGAGCTGGCCGACGGCTTGCGTGCGCGGTTGAAGCCGCTCAAGGGCATCACGCTGACCGATCTCGGCACGACCAAGGGCGCGATCGTGACCTTCGCCGTGGCCGGCGCCGATCACACCGCGCTCAAGGCGGCGCTGCGCTCGCAGGGCATCAATGTCTCGGTATCGACGCAGTTCTCCTCACGCCTCGACCTCAAGGGCCGCGGCCTGAAGGACGTCATGCGTGCCTCGGTGCACGTCTACAACACCGAGGCCGAGCTGGATCGATTCGTGAAGGCGCTGGAGGCGGCCTACTCGGCCGCCTGAACGCCGAGCCCGATCGGGCAGGACACGCCGGTGCCGCCCAGGCCGCAGTAGCCGCCGGGATTCTTGGCGAGATACTGCTGATGATAGTCCTCGGCATAGTAGAACACCGGCGCGTCGACGATCTCGGTCGTGATCGTGCCGTAGCCCTTCTTCGCCAGCTCCTCCTGGAACACCGCGCGCGAGGCTTCGGCCTTCGCCTTCTGATCGGCCGAGAAGGTGTAGATGCCGGAGCGGTACTGCGTGCCGACATCGTTGCCCTGGCGCATGCCCTGCGTCGGGTCGTGGCCTTCCCAGAAGACGCGAAGCAGCGCCTCGTAGGAGGTCTTCTTCGGATCGAACCACACCATCACCACCTCGTTGTGGCCGGTGTAGCCGGAGCAGACCTCCTCGTAGGTCGGGTTCGGCGACAGGCCGGCGGCGTAGCCGACCGCCGTCGAATAGACGCCAGGTGCCTTCCAGAACATGCGCTCGGCACCCCAGAAGCAGCCCAGCCCGAACATCGCCTTCTCGAGGCCGGCCGGGAACGGCGCCTGGATGCGGTTGCCGTTGACGAAGTGCTCGGCCGGCACGTCGAAGGCCGGCGCATCGCGGCCCGGCAGAGCCCGGTCGGTGGTCGGCATCTCGGTCTTCTTGCGCAGAATTTGCCACATGGTGCGGCTCCACTTGCTTTCGCCCCGGCTCAATATGGCCATACAATACCGCCAAATCGAGGGGGAGGCTGGCATATGCCGGTGTTTTTCGTCTGTGCCGGCCTGCTGGGGTTGCTGGCCGTAGCGCTGACGGTCAAGGTCGGCCTGATGCGCGGCGCCAAGAAGATCTCCCTGGGCGACGGCGACGATCCCGAGCTGCGGGCGGCAGTCCGCGCGCACGGCAACCTGATGGAGGTCGCACCGCTCGCACTCCTGATCATCTACATGGCGAGCGACTTCCACGGCTTCCGCGTCACGGCCGCCCTGTCGGTCGCCCTGCTGCTGTCGCGCGTGCTCCACGCCAGCGGCATGCTGGGCATGATCCCGAAGGGCCGCTTCCTGGGCACGATCGGCACCTGCCTCACCTTGGGCATCGCCTCGATCCTGCTCGTGATCGACGGCCTCGGCCTCAAGCAATACTGACGCGCGGACGACGGCTGCGGCCATGGGCGAGCCCGTCACCGTCCCGCTCTGGCTGTTCGTCGCGATCGCGGCCTTCGCCCTGTGGTCGCTGCTCGACCGGCTGCTGATCCCGAGCGGACGCTGGTTCCTCAGGCGGCGGCTCAACCGGCTGATCGACCGGGTCAATCGCGGCCTCGCCGTCGAGATCAAGCCGTTCCAGCTCACCAAGCGCCAAGTGCTGATCGACCGCCTGATCTACGATCCGCAGGTCGTGGCCGCCGCCAACGAGCATGCGCGCGCCAACAATGTGCCGCGCGAGGTCGCGATGACGGAAGTCCATCGCTATGCCCGCGAGATCGTTCCGACCTTCAACGCCTACGTCTATTTCCGCGTCGGATACTCGATCGCCCGTACCGTCGCGCGCTTCCTCTATCGTGTGCGGCTGGGCTACGCCGACGAACGCACCCTGGCCGGCGTGCCGGCGAACACGACGGTGGTGTTCGTGATGAACCACCGCAGCAACATGGACTACGTGCTGGTGGCGTTCCTGGCCGCCGAGCGCACCGCGCTTTCCTACGCAGTCGGCGAATGGGCACGCATCTGGCCGTTGCAGCAGCTCATCCGCTCGATGGGCGCCTACTTCGTGCGGCGTAACTCCAACAGCCCGATCTATCGCCGCGTGCTGGAACGCTACGTGCATATGGCGACCGAGGCGGGCGTCGCGCAGGCCATGTATCCCGAAGGCGGCCTGTCGCGCGACGGCCGCCTGCGCGATCCCAAGCTCGGGCTGTTCGACTACATGCTGAAATCGTTCGACCCAAACGGCAGCCACGACATCGCCTTCGTGCCGGTGGCATTGAACTATGACCGCGTGCTCGAAGATCGCACCCTGCTGCGTTCGCTGGACAAGGAAGCGCCGCGCCGCAGCATCTGGTTCGCCGCGCGTACCGCCTTGGGCTTCTGGTTCGCTCAGCTCGGCCTGATGCTGCGCGGCCAGTGGTTTCGTTTCGGTTATGCCTGCGTGAACTTCGGCGGCATCGTCTCGGCACGCGACTGGCTCGGCAAGCACGGCGGTGACCTGCGCGGCCTCGACAAGGATCAGCGCTTCGAGGTGATCGGGCGCCTCGCCACGGATGTGATGGGCGAGGTCGCGCGGCTGGTGCCGGTGCTGCCGGTATCGCTGATGGCCACGGTGCTGCTGGAGGCCGACGGGCCGCTCGGCGAGCTCGAGATCAAGGTTCGCGCCGCCGAACTCGCCTCGCATTTCGAGGGACGCGGCGCCAAGCTCTACCTGCCGCGCGGCGATCGCGACTATGCCTTCCATGTCGGCCTGCGGATGCTGGCGCTCCGGCGGCTGATCGAGGAGAACGGCGACGGCTTGTTCGTGGCTGTCGCAACCGAGCGGCCGCTGCTGGCGTATTATGCCAACGCCATTGCCCATCTGCGCGGAACATGATCAGCACGCTGTGGCGGATCGCCTACCAGGCCGGCGAAGGGTACTTCACCAACCGGCTCTCGACGTCAGCCGCGGCGATGGCGTTCTACACCATGTTCGCGCTGGGCCCGATCATGATCTTCGTGATCGCCATCGCCGAACCGATCGTCGGTCGGCTGATGGCCCAGGAGGCGATCTTCGACGCCCTGAGCACGGTCGTGGCCCCCGAGCAGCTCCAGAGCATCCGCCGCTTCGCCTCGGAGGACCTGTTCCGGGGCGGCGGAATCGCGGCGATCGTCGGCGCGCTGGTGCTGCTCTACACCGGCACGCGCGTCTTCGTGGAGCTGGACGACGGTATCGACGCCATCTGGCGCGGCAGCGCGAGTCGCGCCATCCACCCCGTGCTCGCCGGCCTGCAGTCGAGGCTGTTGGCGTTGCTGCTCATGGTCGTGCTGGGTGTGCTGCTGATCGCCGTCATCCTGGCGAGCGTGCTGATCTCGGCCTATGCCGGCGTGCTCCAGCGGTTCCCCGTCCTCGGGGAGTGGGTCGGGCCCGCCATGTCGACATTCGTGCACTACGGGCTGCTCTCGGCGTTCTTCACGCTGATCTACAAATGGCTGCCGACCGGGCACGTCCCCTGGCGCTACGCGCTGATCGGCGGCGCCGTCAACGCGCTGCTGTTCGCCGCCGGCAACCGCGCGCTGGTCTACTACTTCGAGGTGACGCAGCTCTCCTCGGCGTTCGGCGCCACGGCGGGCTTTGCCGCCATCATGGTCTGGATGTACTGGACCTCGCTCACCATCCTGATCGGCGCCCAGGTCGGCCGCTCGACGCGCGACGTGCTGATCGACAACCGCGCCCGCGAGATGGTCGAAGGCGATCTGTAGGCGGCAAGGGCGGGAGGCGGGC
>CAYRBQ010000117.1:0-9282 GCA_964422305.1 uncultured Reyranella sp.
ACCCGATGTACGATGCCGCCGCGATTCGCGCCCAGCGCGACCTCCATCGCATCCAGGGCATAAGAAACACCTACTTCTGCGGCAGTTACTGCGGCTACGGCTTCCACGAGGACGCACTGTCAGCAGGCCTCGATGTCGCCGAGCAGCTCGGCGTCCGCCGTCCCTGGGCGCGGCCCGACGAGCACCGCCGCATCGGCGATCCGCCCAAGGTGGTGGCCGACCGGCCGGCGATCCCGCCATTGCCGATCCCGGTCGCCGCGCGCGTCGCGGCGGAGATGCCGTGACCGAGCCGATCCATTCGATCATCGACGCCACCGTCGTCCATCGCCGGCTGCGGCCGCGCGAGAACGCGTTCCGGTATCGCGTCGGCTATCTCTGCCTCGGCCTCGATACGCTGGAAAGCGCTGCCGGGCGATGGCTGAAGCTCGACCGTCGCGGCCTCGTCTCCTTCCGCCGCACTGATCACGGTGCCCGCGACGGGTCGAGCCTCGGGAAATGGCTCCGCGGCATCCTCGACCGGCAGGGCCTCGCCGGAGCCTGCAACGGCGATGTCGTGCTGATGACCATGCCGCGAATGCTGGGCTACGTTTTCAATCCGGTGAGCTTCTGGTTCTGCCGCGACCAGGCCGGCGCCCTGCGCGCCGTTCTGTGCGAGGTCAACAACACCTTCGGTGAGAGCCACTGCTATCTCGTCCATCATGAGGACCATCGGCCGATCCGGCCCGAGGAATGGCTGGAGGGCCGCAAGGCCTTCCACGTCTCGCCCTTCCTGCCCATCGAGGGCGGCTACCGGTTCCGCTTCCGGCTGGACGCGGATCGCGCCCATGTCGACGTGAACTACCATGACGCCCGGGGCCTGATGCTCGCCACCTCGGTCGGCGGCCGGCGTGAGGCGCTCGACGACCGCGGCGTACTGCGCCGTTTCCTCGGCAACCCGACCATGACACTGGCCGTTGTCGTACGGATCCATTGGCAGGCCTTGCATCTATGGCGGAAGCGGGCGAGATTTTATCGCAAACCAGCGCCGCCCACGGAGCTTGTGACCCGCTGACCGCCGACCGGACTGCATGAAGCTCACTGCCCATTTCGTCCTGAAAGCCCTCGAACGTCTCGTCATCGGCCGCCTCGTCATGACGCTGCCTGACGGCACGAGCCGCTCCTTCGGTCCCGCCAACGCCAACCCGTCCGCCATATTGGAAGTGAAGGACTGGCGCTTCTTCCGCCACGTCCTGCTCGACGGCGATATCGGGTTCGCGGAAGCCTACATGGACGGTTACTGCGATTCGCCGGACCTGCCCGGCCTGATCCGCCTGCTGGCTGACAACGACAAGGCGCTGGGCAAGATGGTGCGTACCAACGTGCTGCACAATCTGGTGCTGAAATTCCTCCACCGCCGTCACGACAACACGCGCGAAGGCTCGAAGAAGAACATCCACGCCCACTACGACCTCGGCAACGAGTTCTACGGCCTGTGGCTCGATCCCTCGATGACCTACTCCTCCGCGCTGTACGCCGGCGAGGAGGCGAAACCGCTGGAAGCCGCGCAGACTGCCAAGTACGAGCGCATCCTCGACCGCCTGGGCGCGCGACAGGGCGACAGCATCCTCGAGATCGGCTGTGGCTGGGGCGGCTTCGCCGAAGTGGCGGCGCGCCGCGGCATGCGCGTGACGGGCGTCACCATCTCCAAGGAGCAACTCGCGTACGCCCGTGCCCGCCTCGAACGGGCCGGACTCTCCGACCGGGTCGATTTGCAGTTCCGTGACTATCGCGACATCCAGGGCCGCTACGACCACATCGTGTCGATCGAGATGATCGAGGCGGTCGGCGAACGGTATTGGCCCGATTATTTCGCGACTCTAAAACGTCATGTAGCGCCGGGCGGCTCGGCCATCGTGCAGGCGATCGTGATCGCCGACGATTTCTTCGAGCGTTACCGCCGGAACCCGGATTTCATCCAGACCTACGTATTTCCGGGCGGCATGCTGCTGTCGCCGACCAGCCTCAAGGAGCAGTGCCGGCAGGCCGGCCTCAAGGTTGCCGAGCTCTACAGTTTCGGGCTGGACTATGCGCGGACCCTGGAAACGTGGCTCGGCCGCTTCGACAGGGTTGCCGACCAGGTCGGCCGGATGGGTTTCGACCAACGCTTCCAGCGGATGTGGCGGTACTACCTCGCCTATTGCGCCGCCGGCTTCTCGACGAAGCGCACGGACGTCTTGCAGGCGCACTTCCGCCATATATAACTGTCAGCAAGCAAGGGCCGCCGCCAAGGTGAGCCGAACAGGAAGGCAATCAACCGCGTGCATGCGCCCCGCCCCGGCCTCGGTTCCGCCGCGTCCGTACGACTGAGCTTCGACCGTCTGGTCGCCTATTCGACCAACCAGCTTCCGCTCAACATGGCGGCCCTGCCGGTGGTCCTGAACGTCAGCCACTTCTACGGCGAGGTCCTCAAGGTGCCGCTGGGCATCATGGGCCTGATCTTCATCGCCACCCGCGTGATCGACGCGGTCCAGGACCCGGTCATCGGCCTGATCAGCGACAAGTTCACCCATCGCGGCCCGCGCGGGCGGATCACCTTCGTGGCGCTGATGCTGCCGCTGATGATCGGCGGCTTCTACATGCTCTTCCACCCGCCACAGACGTTGCTCGCGAACTCGGCGCTGCTGGCCACCTGGCTGTTCGTAGCACTGTTCGTGGTCCACCTCGGCTATGCCGGCGTGTCGATCAGCTACCACGCCCATGGTGCGGAGCTCAGCGACGACTACAACGAGCGGACCCGTGTCACGGTCGGCCGCGAAGTGTTCGGCCTCCTGGGCATGACGCTCGCCGTCGTGCTGCCGACCTACCTCACGGCGAAGTTCGGAGAGAATACCGGCTACGCCTACATGGGCGCGATCTTCATCCCGATCGCCATCCTGTTCTTCTTGCCGACTTTCGTATGGTCGCCTCCGTCGGTCCATCCGCCAGTGGTGCGGGAAAACTCCGAGACCCACGTCCGCTACTTCCGCGACTGGCTGGTCAGCCTGATTCCCTCGCTCAGCCGTCCGACGCGGAACATGGAGAACAGCTTCACACTGAAGACGTTGATCCCGTTCTTCGCGCCGCTGAAGAACCGGCTGTTCCGCCGCCTGCTGCTGGTCTTCATCGTCAACGGCTCGGCGCTTGGTGTCGCCGTCTCGGTGATGCTGTTCTACGTCGAGCACGTGCTGAAGGGCGGCAAGCTGCAGGCCGGCATCATCCTGCTGGTCTATTTCGGCTCGGCCGCCGCCAGCGTGCCGATGTGGCTGCTGCTGTCGCGCAAGCTCAGCAAGACGGCGGCCTGGTTCATCGCCATGGTGATGACCGTGGTCGCCATGTCGCTCGCAGTGTTCCTGGGTGCCGGCGACTTCGCGCTGTTCATCCCGATCGCCGTCATCACGGGCTTCGGCATCGGCGCCGACTACGGCCTGCCGCCATCGGTGCTGGCCGACATCATCAACTCCGAGGAAGGCAAGGACACCCGCGGCGATACAGGTGCCTATTTCGGGCTGTGGGCGCTGTCGACCAAGCTCGCCACCGCGATCGGCGCGGCCGGCTCCCTGCCTGTCGCCGCGCTGCTCGGCTTCAACCCCAGCCTCGGCCAGTACAGCGGCACGGCGCTGATCATCGTCTACATCGCCGTTCCGGTGGTGATCAAAATCATCGCCGCCCTGCTGATCTGGTACATCCGGATCGAGGCCGAGCGCGGCTCGGTGCGCGACGAGATCCTGGGCCGTCGCATGGCGACCTAGACATCAGGCGAGGAAGCCGAGCTTCTGCACATGGCGCAGGCCGAAGTCGCACTGCTGCCCCCAGCAGCCCTGTGCGACGGTCGCGAATACGTTGCGGAAGTCGACCGTGTGCCGGAGGTCGCCGTCCTTCAGGTCGGCAAGCGATGGATAGGCGCCGTGCAGCCCACCCTTCACGCCTCCGCCCATGACGAAATGCGGCGCTGCGGTTCCATGGTCGGTGCCGCCGCTGGCGTTCTGCCTCGCCCGCCGGCCGAACTCCGAATAGGTCATCACGACCACGTCCTTCCAGAGATCGGCGGCGATCAGGTTCTGCCGCAGCGTCGCCAGGCTCTGCGCCAGGAAGGCGAGCAGACGCTCGTGCGTCTGCGCTTGGTTGGCGTGCGTGTCGAAGCCGCCCAAGGCCACCTTGATCGCCACGACAGGAACCTTCGCAGCGATGATGCGCGTCGCGAGATCTAGCTGGCGGCCGAGCAGGAACTCCTCGCTGTATGGGTGGGCCGGCGCCGGTGCGGCGCGCAGCCTGTCGCGCAGGCCCGCGGCCGCGGCATTGATCTTCTGTCTTACCGCAAGCAAGTGGCGCAGCGCAGGATTGCCGCCATCGCCCATGGTCGATGACTTCACGGCGTTGGCCTGGCGCAGGAAGTTCTCGGCGTCCTGCATGACGATCGTTCGCAGGGTGGGCCCGGTCGAGGGCAGCGCGTTGGTATCGGCCACGATGCAATCGACGCCCACACCCTTGGCGATCTTGGCGCCCGAGAAGGCCTGCGCGATCCAGCCCTCGCTCAGCGTCTGGTTCGAGGCGGAGGCGGTGTCCCAGATTTCGATCGAGCGGAAGTGCGAACGGTTCGGGTAGGGGTAGCCGACGCCCTGCAGGATCGCGAGGTCGCCGGCCTTCCACGAGTCCATCAGCGGCTCGAGCTTGCCATTCAGCCCGACCTTCTCGTCGAGCTGAATGACCTTCTCGCGCGCCACGCCGATGCCGGTGCGCAGCTCGCGGTACTTCGGATCGGCATAGGGCACCAGCGTGTTCAGCCCGTCGTTGCCGCCCTTCAGCTCGACCAGCAGGAGGATGCGCGCCACGGCCTGCCCCTCACTTGAGCTGGTAGGCGGTGTCGAGCAGCGCCGACGCCACGACGGCACCTGCGGTGCCGTTCACGTCGACGCCGTCGACCGGCTGGCGCGGCAGCAGCGTGCGCAGGAGCGTCGCGTTGTCCACACCGGTGAGCGTCGGGCCGAGCCGCGCTTCGGTGCCGGCGTTGCGCAGGCTGCGCCCCTCGACGGGACGCGGCGGCTCCATCATCTGCATCGTGCTGTCGTCGCCCGGGAGCTGCTGGCGGCGGTCGGCGCGGCGGTTCGGCCGCGCCGACATCATCCCGCCGCCCTCCATCGGCGCCACCGTGGTCGCCTCGACCATGCGCCGCAGGAACTGCTGGCGGAGCAGCAAGGTGTAGGTCGAGATCCATGCCTCGCCGCCGGCCCAGCCCTTCACGTTGGGCGGATCGAACGGCACCTGGCCCAGTCCCTGCAGCATGCGCACCAGGCCGGTCTTCTCCGGCACCGGCAGGCCGAGCACGTGCACGGTCCCCACGATCAGCTCGACCGGCGACTTGATCAGGCTGCCGCGGTTCGCCGGGTCGCGAAACGCAGCCGACTGCAGCAGCGCGCGCATCAGCGGCCTGATCTCGTAGCCGCCCTTGCGGAAGTCGGCCGCCAGCCGCTTGATCTCGGCGGCGTCGGGCCTCAGCGACACGAACTCGCGCCACAGCTTCTCGACGATCGTCTCCGCCGTCCGCGGGTGGGCGAGCAGGATCTTCAGGATGTCCTCGCCGCCGAAGCGGCCGGTCTTGCCGAGGAAGGTCTTCTCGCCGTCGTCGTGCTGCGGGCCGCGCTCGACGAACTGGCCGGTCTCACGGTTCACCGACCAGCCGGTGAAGGCGCGCGCCGCAGCCTTGATGTCGGCCTCGCTGTAGTGGCCCTCACCCAGGGTGAACAGCTCGAGCAGCTCGCGGCCGAAATTCTCGTTGGGCTGGCGCGCCACCGAGCGCATGCCGTCGAGATAGATCAGCATGGCGGGATCGCGTGCGACCTCCCTGAGAAGCGTCGCATAGTTGCCCAGCGCCTCGCGCCGGAACAGGGCGTTCTGGCGGTAGAGCGCGGCCGGGTACCGGACCTTCTGCAGCGAGGAGGTGAAGTGGCCGTGCCAGAACCACACCATGCGCTCGACCAGCGGCTGCCCGGTGCCGAGCATCTCCTCGATCCACCAGATCTTCAGCTCGCGGCCCTGCTCCTGCACCGGCCGGACGACATCGGCTTTCCGGCCGTCCGGTGCCTCGCGGCGCGCCGTCTCGGCCGTCTGCTGGGCGCGTCGGACTTCGGCCGGGCCCATGCTGACCCAGCCCGGCGCGGGCGTCGCGGCTTCGCGAGGCGGGCCGGCGAGCAGCCGATCGACCGCGACCGTGTAGTCGAGCGCTTCGTAGGCCCGGATTTCCGCCGGCGTCATCCCGAACGAGGTTCGCGCCAGCAGGTGCCGCGCCTCGTCGAACCCCATGGAGGCGGCCGACCGCGCCGGCAACGCCGGCCAGACGGCGGCGGTGAAAGCCGCCGCGCCTTCCATGAACCCACGACGGCCGAAACGGGCGACCATTGACTAGCCTCCACCTGCGCACAGGCCTCGCCTGTCCGCTGTGCAGTCTAACAGGCTTTGTGGCCAAAAGAGGCCCCGCTACAGTCCCCCGTCCTTTTGGGGAGTGGAGATGAGCGAGTCGCTTACACGGCAACTGAAGTTCACCAAGCAGGCGGTGCGGGGCAAGGGAGTCGTCGTCGCCCAGAACGTCAAGGCGGCCGAGGTCGGCGCCTCGATCCTGCGCAAGGGTGGCAACGCAATCGATGCCGCCGTCGCCACCGGCATGGCGATCGGTGCGGTCGAGCCGTGGATGAGCGGCATCGGCGGCGTGGGCTTCATGACGATCTGGAGCGCCAAGGAGAAGCGCGCCTGGACGATCGACTACGGCCCGATCTCCGCGAAGAAGCTCGATCCTTCGGTCTACAGGATCGTCGGCCCCGGCCCCGCCAACCCGTTCGCCTGGCCCGACATCGAAGAGCAGCGGAACGAGGTCGGCTACCACTCGATCGCCGTGCCCGGCATGGTCGCGGGCCTGGCCAAGGCGCTGGAGCGCTTCGGCTCGCTCGAGTGGAAGGACGTTCTGGCGCCCGGCGTCGAGCTCGCCCAGCGCGGCATGCAGCTCGACTGGTACATGCAGGTGATGCTGGCGCAGGGCGCCGTCCACCTCTCGAAGTTCCCCGCGTCGAAGGCCAACTACCTCTGCGACGACGGCCGCGTGCCGATGATCGATTGGCAGGCCAACGCGCGCTTCATCAAGCTCGGCAATCTCGGCGAGACGATGCGGCGCCTGGCCGAGGGCGGGCCGCGCGAATTCTACGAAGGCAGCCTCGCGCGCGACATCGCGGCCGACCTGCAGGCCGGCGGCTCGAAGATCGACTATGACGATCTCGCGAGCTATGAGGCGAAGATCGTCGACCCGCTGCAGTTCGAGCACAACGGCGTCACCATCCGCGTCGCCGGCGGCCTCACCCCCGCCCCGACCCTGAAGCGCGCCATCGAGCTCGCGGGGGCTGCGACCAAGGGCAAGGGCGCCCCCGACGCCGGCTTCTTCGCCGCCATCGCCGAGGGCATGCACAAGGCCTACGACGAACGCCTGAAGACCTTGGGCGACAAGCCGACCAACACCTGCACCACGCATTTCTGCGCCGCCGACTCCGAAGGGAACATGGTGGCGCTGACGCAGACCCTGATGAGCCTGTTCGGCTCGAACGTCATGCTGCCCAAGACCGGCATCACCATGAACAACGGCATGCTGTGGTTCGACCCCGAGCCCAACCGGCCGAACTCGATCGCGCCGGGCAAGAAGCCGCTTTGCAACATCTGCCCGGTCGTCGTCTCCAAGGACGGCAAGCCGTGGTTCTGCATCGGCGCCTCGGGCGGCCGGCGCATCGTGCCGGCGGTGTCGCAGCTCGCGCTCATGCTCATCGACCGCGGCATGGAGGTCGAGGCGGCGTTCCACCAGCCGCGCATCGATGTGTCCGGTGTCGGACCGATCCGCGTGAACCGCGACCTCGCGGACGACGTGAAGAAGGCGATCGCGGCCAAGCTGGCCATGGTCGAGGTGGACAACCCCGTGTCGCCGCTGGGCTTTGCCAACCCCTCTTGTATTGTCCGCGATCCCAGGACCGGCGAGTTGACCGGCATGAACGAGGTGATGTCTCCATGGGCCGGCGGCGCAGCACAGTAATCGCGACCCTTTCTCTCGCTCTCCTGTCCACGCCGGCGGCCGCCCAGATGGCCCCCGGGGTTCCGCTGCCGGTGCTGGTCCCGCTCACCGGCTTCGTGGCGCTCGAAGGCACCAGCCAGAAGAACGGCGTGAACCTCGCCGAGCGGCAGATCCGCGACGTCCGCATCCAGGGCCGCGTGCTCGACACCCAGTCGACGCCCGAAGCGGCGGTGACGGCTTGGGAGCGTGCGGTCCGCACGCCCCTGCCGCCCGCGGTGATCGGCCCGATCCTCGGCACCCAGATACTCGCCCTCATGCCCAAGGCGCAGCAGGTCGGCGTGCCGCTGCTCACCATCTCCGGCACCGCGCGGCTGAGCGAGATGGGCAATCCCTATTTCTTCCGCTTCTTCCCGAGCGACGCCACGGTGAAGGTGGCGCACGCCCGCTACGTCGTGGAGAAGCTCGGCGCCAAGCGGCCGGCAGTGATCTACCAGAGCACCGCCTACGGCCAGTCGGGCAAGGAGCAGCTCGCCAAGACACTGACGGAGCTCAAGGCGCCGCCTGTGCTCGAGGAGAGCGTGGCGCCGACCGCCAACGATCTCACCGCTGCCTTCGCCCGCGCCAAGACCGCCAACGCCGACGTGATCGTGCTCCACCTGCACGCCGCCTCGACCGTGCTCGCCGTGCGCCAGGCCCGACAGATCCTGCCGGGGCTGCCGATCGTGGCGGGATCGGCGATGCATCAGCCCGCGACCGCGGCGCTCCTCGAACCGGCCGAACTCAAGGGCGTGTGTGCCGAGACCGCGGCCTCGCCGGTCTCGGCCACCGAGGGGCCGATGAAGGCCTTCGCCGACTCCTACCGCGCGGCGTTCAAGACCGAGCCCGACGCCTTTGCCGCCGCGCAATACGACGCGGTCCAGATGCTGGCCACGGTCGTGGCCGATCTGCGCAAGGCCAGTGCCGACGTGAGCCCCATCGCCGTGCGCGGCGCGCTCGCCCGCGACAGCTACAAGGGCCTGGTCACGACCTACAAGTCGGACGGCAAGGGCAACATGGCGCACGAGGCCGAGATCGTGTGTTACGACGGCACCGGCCGCGTGCCCAAGGTCGTCGAGCGCTACACGATCAAGTAGCACCGCCTGCCCGTCGCACTCGCGACGGGCCTCGAGTGCCGCATTCATGCGGTCTTTGTGATTTTCGGGTGCTACACCGCGACGTACCGCTTT